>DASRME010000358.1:0-2516 GCA_035648095.1 Atribacterota bacterium
TAAATAAGCTTAACTTGACCTTTCACTTTATCTTTAATTAAAGGGTCTTGGTTTAGGTAGCAGGTTTTTAGAAATTGCAGATTATCCCCCTGCACAATCATGTTCCGCCAGGAGTCACTATGCCCATTTCCAAAAGCCCTCACCACCTGTAAGGGGGCGGCCTCTCCCACCAGTATTGCTTGCGCTAGAATGGCTGATTCCGGCCTCTTGCCGGCATATTCAATTGTAGGTATTTTATATTTATCTAATTTTTGAAAATCAAATTTACCTTCTTGGGAAAGCTTATCAAAAAAACTGGGAGATAATTTTATTAGTAAATCCTGAGGAATTTCTGTCTGGTCATTTATACACCCGGTAAGTTTTTCCATGTCCTCTTGATTAAGATTAATTTTGGTCATAAGGTTACCTCTTTTATATCTTATTTATTCTTCTTTAAAATTTAATCTTTCGGTTAATAAACCATTCAATACATCTATCTTAGTCTGCTCTTTTCCCTGAGGTAGAAGAGTAAATTTATTAATCCGCAGGAAACTATATCCATAATCTTCTAATTCTAACTGGCGCTGGATATCATAGTCTAAGTATTCTTGAGAAAAATTGTGTTTATTTACTAAGGAAGGATTTTTGGTATGATATTCCACCCCGTCATATTCCAGGATTAAGGTTTTTTCTTTCCCTTTATTAGATAAAATCATTAAAAAATCTACCCGATATTTAGGAATATATTTATTAAAATCCCTTTGTATATATTCTCCGATAGGGAATTGAGCAATGATTCTTATCTTGTCCCGATTTACTTTATAAAAATCAGTTTGAGTTATCAGGCGATATAAATCTTTTTCTGCTTCTGACCCGAATATTGATTCATCGGCAATATAGTTATCAATAGCTTTTTCTTTTATTTCATGATAAATTTTTAAAGCATCACCCAAGCGAGTATTTGAGTAATCTTCTAATGGCATACTGTGTACTATAACTATCGTGTCTTTTGCCCGGCTAAATCCAACATTCAATCTTTGCATTTTTAATTTATGGATATCATCCGCCTGTCCGCCAATGACTGGGAAGATGGTGCGAAGGTCGGCATTGCCAATTTTTTTATCTTCTACCAAAGAATAATAAATGATGTCTCTTTCTTCTCCTTGAACATCACCTACAAACCAGATAGATAAATGATGCTTCTTGGATAAACCATGATAATTAGAAAATTCTTTGCGTAAAATTTCTTCCATTCGATCTCTTTGTTCTCTGAAAGAAGTAATGATGCCGATACTTCCCTTAAACCCATTGCTGATCAACTGTTCTATATCATTTTTAATGGCTTCTATTTCATCTAAATTGACATTATTCCCGGAATTGCCCTGAGTATCTATTTTCATAAAACGTAA
The DNA here is from genome assembly GCA_035648095.1 of Atribacterota bacterium. Lineage (GTDB taxonomy): Bacteria > Atribacterota > Phoenicimicrobiia > Phoenicimicrobiales > Phoenicimicrobiaceae > Sediminicultor. The sequence goes on from DASRME010000358.1 coordinate 1,389, forward strand.
AACTTCCTTAATCGGTTTGGTTCTGATTCGGTTAATGATTAATTGAATTTGGCTGGGGGCATAGAAAATCTCATTAGAATACTCAATAATTTCTGGAAAACTGCGAAAATGAACATCTAAAGAAGTGTTATAATTTTTTAAGGCTTTGGCAAAATTAAGAGTGGAGGTCCTTACACTAAAGGTCTTTAACCACTCTTTGGTTCCTTCTTCTGGTTTATACATTTCCCCTACTTCTTGTTCTTCTGGATCTATATCTTCAGATATATCACTGACTATCTTCTCTTTCTCTTTCTCGTCAAAAGCTATCTGGTAATCCTGGGCATAAGCATCTAGTATTTCTTTAAAATACTGGTCTGAATATTTTTTGTTAACATTGATGGCTCCCACTGCACCGTATTGGTATTCATCACCAAAAACCACTACCTGTTTTGCTCTTAATAAGAGGGAGATGGATTCAGCAATAGAGACCTGAGAGGCTTCATCAATGACCAATAGATCAATAGAATCCTCTTCCATGGGAAAATACCGGGAAATCAGATCGGGTTCGGCGATGATGCAGGGTATATTCTCTAATAAAATCTTTGCTTCTTTAACCGTTAACCTTTTGCCTGCTTTCATACTAACGATAATTCTCTCTTTTTCATTGGTGTAATGATTAAGATTTTTTATTCTCTTATCATTGATATTTTCCAATTGCTTTTGGGATGCTTGGAAATATTCATTAATATTCCCCCGATCGGGTAGATTAGAGGTGATTTTTTGATTTAACTCTATAAATAATTGAATATATTTTAATATCTGCGAAGATTTTTCTTGGGAGGAGAATAATTCGGTTAAGCTTAATAAATGATTAAAATCTACCCCTATTTGCTCAAGGATCGGGGAAAAATAATTTTTTAAATGATATAGGGATGAAAGGGTTATAGGGTCTATATAATCGAGCAGATCTTTAATTTTGTTTAATAAATGGAAAAGTTGTTTAATATTACTTTCGTTAAAATTTAGGTTATTTAAAACCGTTAATAATAAATCAAGATTATTATTATAAATATTGATATCTCTTAGTTTGGAAATTCCTGATTTAATTTCGGCAACAGTTAGGGTAGACTTGTCTTTTGAAAATAAATT
>DASRME010000359.1:0-2618 GCA_035648095.1 Atribacterota bacterium
GGTTAATTGGTGTCCTTCATGTAATGTAGTATTAGCTAATGAACAAGTAATAGACGGAAAATGTTGGAGGTGTGATTCTGAAGTTACTAAAAAAGAGCTATCTCAATGGTTTTTCAAGATTACCGAATATGCTCAGAGATTACTTAATGACATAGAATTTTTGGAAGAATGGCCGGAAAAAGTATTAACTATGCAGAGAAATTGGATAGGCAGAAGCGAGGGAGCAAGGATTGAATTTCCCATAAAGGGGAGTGATAAAACTATTCCGGTTTTTACTACTCGACCCGACACCCTCTATGGAGCAACTTATTTTCTACTATCTCCTGAGCACCCCTTAGTAGAAGAGATAATAAAGGGTTCTCCTTATAAAGATGAAGTTAAAAATTTCAAAAAGAAGGTAAGTAAAGAGAGTGCTATAGATAGAGTATCAGGTATCTTAGAAAAAAAAGGATGTTTTACCGGGGAATATGTAATAAATCCTCTAAATAATGAAGAGATTCCCATCTGGCTAGCAAATTATGTGTTAATGGATTATGGAACAGGTGCAGTAATGGCAGTTCCGGCTCATGACCAAAGGGATTTTGAATTTGCCAAAAAATATAATTTACCTATAAGAATAGTTATTCAACCAAAGGATAAAAAAGTTACATCTGATACTATGGAGGCTGCTTTCGACCAAGAAGGCATTATGGTTAATTCCGGTCAATTTAACGGTTTGCCAAGTAGTAAGTCATTAAATATCATCATTGAGTATTTAATTAAAAAAGGCTCTGGGAGGAGAGAGGTTAATTATAGATTGAGAGACTGGCTTATTTCGCGGCAGCGTTATTGGGGAGCTCCCATACCTATGATTTATTGTTCCGATTGTGGAATGGTTCCGGTTCTCGAAAATGACTTACCAGTTGTACTTCCAGAAGATGTAGATTTCAGGCCTAAAGGTATGTCACCACTGGCAAGTAGCAAAGAATTTGTTAATACAATTTGTCCAAAATGTGGTAAAAAAGCTAAAAGAGAAACAGACACTATGGATACTTTTGTCTGTTCTTCCTGGTACTACCTTAGATTTTGTTCTCCTAAAAACGATACAGTGCCATTTGATGCTGAAGAATTAAAATACTGGATGCCAGTAGACCAGTATATCGGTGGAGTAGAGCACGCTATATTACATTTATTGTATTCTCGGTTTTTCATTAAAGCTCTATACGATATGGGGTTTGTCAATTTTAAAGAGCCCTTTAAAAGACTCTTTACCCAGGGAATGGTCTGTAAAGATGGAGCAGCGATGTCTAAATCAAAAGGTAACATTGTTAATCCGGGAAAAATATTTTTAAAATATGGTATTGATGCTACCAGAATAATGATGCTATTTGCCGGTCCTCCGGAAGTAGATATGGAATGGACTGATAAAGGGATGGAAGGAGCATCTCGATTCTTGAATCGAGTTTGGCGGTTAATTTATAATAATATCGATTGTTTCAAAAAATTGAAAAACAAGGAAAAAATTTCCCGGGAAGATATAAGTGTTGAAGCTAAGAATTTAAGACAAAAAACCCACCAAACCATTAAAAAGGTTACCGAAGACATCGAAGAAAGATTTCATTTTAATACTGCTATTAGTGCAATTATGGAATTAGTTAATGAAGTATATAAGTTTCAGTTGGAAGCAGGAGAAAAACAAGATAAAGAAGAAGACATCTTTGTTTTAAGAGAGTCTTTAGAAATAATAGTCAGACTTTTAGGTCCCATCGCTCCTCATTTTGCAGAAGAACTATGGTGCGAGATGGGCAACAAAGAAATTATTTTTGCACTGCCCTGGCCTAAATATGATAAGAAGATGTTAGAAGAAGAGGAGAAGTTAATTATAGTTCAGGTAAATGGAAAACTTAGAGGGAAATTAACAGTTCCTGCGTCTTATGATGATGAGAAAACAAAAAAAGAAGCGCTTTTAATACCAAAGGTACAAGAAAAAATTGCAGGCAAAAAGGTTGTAAAAGTTATTGTTGTTTCTGGGAAACTAGTAAACATTGTGATAAAATAACAAAAAATAGCGTATAGCGTATAGTGAAGAAAAGAAAATACAGGAAAAATTAGCCCGTAATGAGTAATGTGTTTAGGATAACAATGTGTCGTGTTATAGCATCACGACGTTGCCGTGATGCTATAAAAAATTTAATATTCAAAATAAAAAAGGAGGAAATATTTTTATGGCTACTTTTGGTGACTTAAATAGTTTTATTGGTATTGGCAGATTAACCAGGGACCCGGAATTAAGATACACACCTGGCGGGACAGGAGTGTGCAAGTTTGGTATTGCCATAAACAGAACATATCGAAATCAGGAAGGAAATAATATAGAGGAAGTTCTTTTTATAAATGTAACAACCTGGGGAAAGCAGGCAGAAAATGTCTCACAATTCTTAAAAAAGGGCAGAAGGGTAGCTATAAGTGGTGAATTAAGGTCTAATAGTTGGCAGGATAAAGAGGGAAATAAGAGAACTTCTTTTGAGGTTAATGCCAGAACTGTACAGTTTTTAGATTTGGTGAAAGATTCTGGTTTTGCCAAAGAAGGCTCAACCGAAGAAGGCGAAGAGAATGTATCTGATGAACCAATGAGCGAA
>DASRME010000360.1:0-3223 GCA_035648095.1 Atribacterota bacterium
CATATATAGCGAATATAGTATTGCGTATAGAAATTTAGTATCACGTATCGAGTAAAGATTCCGTAATTTTTTACCTTTTTAGCTTAGACTTATTTTTATTCTAAATTCTGACTACTGAATTCTGGCTTCTTTACGAGATACGATTCACAAGATACGAATTTGGCTTCTTTCTTCTTTTCTTCAAGCCTCTACGCTAAACGCAACCGCTCTACGCTATACTAAACATTTCCTCAATTAATTTATACATTTTTTCTTTTGCCAAGTTTGGATTAAGATTTAATATAATGCTTCCCATTTCAGTTTTTTGAATTATGTTAAATGGTTCTGAAGAAAATATTTTACTAATTTCTTCTACTTCATGCTCTTGCACTTTTTTAAATTCAAGATGTTTATCATTTTTTTGATTAATAATTTTAGTTAATGATTCAATATTAAGATATAGTTTTTTTCCACTATTCTCGTGTAGTACTTTAATGATAGTGTTTATGAGTTTTATTTTTCTAAAAAGTATTTTTCTTTTTTCAAATAATTGAAAAATATTATTTTTAACAGAACTCTCTGTTAAAAAAATTGATTCCAATTCACTGATAGAAAAAGGAGATCGATCATGTTCTTTAATAAGGTTATCTAACCAACTCAGTTCAAATAATGTCACTTTGTTCGTATCTGTTTTACCGCTTAGTTTGTCATAATCGAAATCTTGAGAAATGATTAATGAGTAATCCGATTTTGTTTTTTCTTTTGCCTTGCTTAATTCTTTCCAATATTCATACTTTTGCATTTTTCCGCTATTTTTATCTGACAGCTCTGCATCAATCATTAGATTATATGTTTTATAGTCTAATAATGCTTTTGCTAAAACAAAAGAAGCTTTTTCTTCTAATATGATAGAAGTTTCAAAACCTAAAAATTCAAACGCTTCTTTAACTAATTGTTTAAAAATCTCGTTATCTTCGGAATTTATCAATTTTAATTGCAATTTTTTAATCTTACTCAACCAATTAAAGAGACCCCACATTTCTTCTTTCTCTTCGATGAATCGGAAATCATTTCTCAAAATATTCTCAATATATTTAGAGAATAAATTATCTTCTTTTACCTCTACTTCTAATACTCTTTCACAAATTTCTTTATAAGTTATGGGGTGACCTGCATCTTCTAATGTTCTAAAAATTTTTTCGCTTAAATCTTCCTGAGACTCTACGTTAGTTTCATTTTCAGTTACCAAAAAATACCTTTTTCTATCATAGTCAATAAGGCCGACAAAAACAACATCATTTACCTTTAATTTTTTCTTTTCATACCATTCTTTTAATCCCTGTATATAATTTAGAGTATTATTCACTATTGCTTCTATTTCATTTCCTTCTTTGTCTACAAAAGTAACTTCAACGGGATTTTCTTCCCTGGGAAAAAATGGTTTCATATAGCTCGTTAAAAACATAGTACCATCTTTCAAACAATAGCTGGTGAGAGAATATTTAATATTTGCATCTTTATATTGCCACTTCACCAAACCCCATACTCCTCTTTTTATCCTCATAAATCTTTTATCACCACTCATAGAGGCATTTACAGCATAATAGGGTTCCTTAACCTTTAACGGTCTTATTTTTATCAATTCTTCAGTAATTTGTCTAAAATGCAATGGTTTTTTAAGTTTGATTAAAATTTCATAAGCACCGTCAGCAACTGATTTATGTTTCATAAATTTTTTATCTCCTGTTAATTAATTATTCAATTAACCGATTCTATAATTAACCAATTTATCAATAGCCTGTTTTTTTATTATAATTATAGCAAATAATAATTATGAAAAAACTGTTGTTAATACTTTTTAAAAATTATTTTCTTTATTATATAAACTTTTATTTATATTTTACAAATAAATTAATCGTCAATTAGTCGTTAGTGAAAAGTAATTTGTATTGAGTATTGAGCAAAAAACTAGAATTCAGGTGTAGGGGCACAATGAATTGTGCCCTGCCTAAATTATTACTACTTTTGTCTGTGGGCACGATGCATCGTGCCCCTACAAATTACTTATTACTGTTCTTGTCTGCGATACGCGATACTCGATACTAATTTATTTTGGCTCCTGACTCCTGGCTTCTGAATTCTATTTTCCTTGCGATATACGACATACTATATACTTTTCTTTTTTAATATCTTTTCATTAATTTAACGTAATCCATGGCGTGTTTTTTTAAATTCTCAACTTCTTCTTCGGTAAGATTGCGCACTACTTTCGCTGGCACACCTAAAGCCATAGTAAACGGCGGTATTTTAGTCCTCGGAGTCACTATTGCTCCAGATCCTATTATAGTTCCTTCCCCCACTTCTGCACCATCAAGCACAATTGCCCCTATTCCTATCAAAGAACTATCTCCAATCTTGCATGCGTGAAGCAATACATTATGCCCTATGGTAACATTATTTCCTATTATAGTAGGGACCCCTGTATCACAATGAACGATACTGCCATCCTGAACGCTTGTATTATTTCCTATACTGATTTTAGCTATGTCACCTCTCAATACCACATTATACCAAATACTGGAATATTCCCCGATTATCACTTCTCCAATCACAGTAGCATTTTCGGCAATATAGGCTTTCTCGCTAACTATTGGTTTTTTTCCTTCAAAATTTAATATCAACTTCTCACCTCCATAACTGTTTTAATTTTTTCTGCAATTTTATCTCCAAATCCTGGTATTTTACTTATGTCAACCTTGGAAGCATTTTTTATATCTTCTATGCTTTTAAAGTGTTCTAATAATAATCTTTTTCGTTTAGCGCCAATTCCTGGAATAAGGTCTAACTTTGAATTACGTAATTCTTTACTTCTAATCCTTCTGTGATAAGTCACCGCAAATCTATGGGCCTCATCTCTTATTCTTTGCAGTAAAAAAAGTGACTCAGAATTAGAAGGTAATATTATCGGTTTATGAATCTCCGGTTTAAATATTTCCTCTTCTTTTTTGGCTATACTTATTATTGGTAATTCAAGATTCATATTGTTTAATATTTTTTCCACCGCACTAAGTTGACCTCTTCCTCCATCAACAAGAACTAAATTAGGTAATCTTTTGCCTTCAGATAATAATCTTTTATATCTCCTCTCCGTTACCTCTTGCAACATAGCATAATCGTCAATTCCTTTAACTCTTTTCACTCTAAATCTTCGGTAATCTTTCTTTTTTGGTCGTCCTTTCTCAAA
>DASRME010000361.1:0-2939 GCA_035648095.1 Atribacterota bacterium
AAGCAGGGTGGAAAATACTTCTTATATTTACCCTGCTGATATGACCTCTTTTATAGATTCAGCCATCAGTGTAGATGAATTAGAAAGTGCTTTAAGCGCAATCCCAGGTATAAAAGTTGTTTTCCTTGATTCTTGTTATTCAGGTGGGTTTATCGGAAAGTCAATGGACGAAACAATAACTTCTAAAGAAAAATTAGAATCTTTTAATGATGAGGTTATTAACATCTTTTCCCGGGCTGAATCCAAAGGGCTGCTTACCACCAATCAATATAAAGTTTTGACTTCTTGCCATTACTATCAGGAATGTTGGGAAATACAACCAGAAGAGGGCGGCAACCCTTTTGGAGTATTTACTATGGCTCTGTGTGAGGGTTGTGGTTATTCTGGTAATTATCCGGCAGATTCCAATCTGGATACTAAAGTCAGTTTACAGGAAGCATATCTTTATGTGAAAGATTGGATTTTTTCTTATAAGATTTCTCAGGACGTTCAGATTTATCCTAATTCTTCACCTTTTATAATAGTGGAATATTAAAATAGTCGTTAGTTACAGATAGCATAGCGTAGAGCGGGTAGCGTTTAGCGTATAGTTTTAGATTAATAATCTGCTTGTCCTAATTCCTAATCAAATTAAAAACTTAAATCGAAAAGTGCAAACCTATAATTTAAAACTCAAAACTTTTTCGTACAAAGTATTGCCTGTCCTATTTCTATTTTCTTTTTTATTTACAGGATATAATTTACGAGATACGAATTATTATCCGCTAACTTACACTTATAACCCGTACCTATACGCTAAACGCTACCCGCTAATCATATACTATATACTATATACTGTTTTCACTGTACCAAGGTTAATACTGTATTATCTTCTTTAGTCTGCAGGAACATTTCGGTACCTTCTTCGATTTTTACATTTTTGCCGGGTACCAGAGCCCCAAAAACCAGCCCCACGGGACTGCTCAAGATGATTAATCCTAAAATTCCTGCCCCTACTGCCACATATAATCTCTTATTTTCTTCTTCTGCTTTTTCTCCTAATATTAAGCCAAGAGAAGCTCCGCCTAACGTGGAAATTGGTTTAAATTCTATCTCTAACTTTCCTGGCCGAGATAAAAGGGTAGCTTTCTTAGCTTTGGTTATTTCACCTAATCCTTTAGAATTAGCGGGGATAATCAATTTATTATCCAAGAACACATTTTCACTTATTTGAAAATCAAATGTTTCACCTGTTTTATTATTTTTAGAATTTAAGGTACTCAAAAAACGAATAGGTATTAGAGTTCCCGCAGGAATTAGCACATTTTCAACTTGTGGTTTGCCCTCTTTAAAGCAAACACTAAAAATGCTTTCTGCTCTCATGGCTATAAAATCAGCCGATGCTTTACCAAATAGTACATTTTCTAAATTTTCTATTTTAACAATTAAGGGTTCAGAAGTATTTTTTTCTTCTAACATCCACTGTGAAGCATTGATTTTAAAAATGACGGAAGGTTCTTCCGGAGTTCCAGATATTATAAACTCTTTTAATTGCTTTGCCCTGTCAATAATTGTACCAGGGAGAGTACGACCTACTAATTCTTTTTCTAAATATTCTACCCGTTCAATCAGAGGTTTCTCCGAGGCTGTTCCGTAGATAGCCATTTCTATCTGCGATAAATCTTCCAATAAGGTCGCCTGAGAGGCCTCTTCCGCCCAGGAAAATTGAGCTAAAACTGAAGTACAAATAAAAACAATTATTAAGAAAAGAGAAGATAATCTTTTAAATATCATTTAAGAACACCTGCCTTTTAAATTAGTCATTAGTCGTTAGTGAATAGTCGTTAGTATCAAATACAAAATGCAAGAAAGAAAACTTGTTTTAGCTATTATAGTTTTTCGTTTTTTAAATAAGTATAGGGCGGGTTTGATAAATCAAACCCCTACAATTAATTCCTTGTCTCCTTGCTTTTTGCTATATACTATACACTAAATACTGTTTTATTATAATATTATTTTCTCATTTCCGCAAATATTTTCCAAAAAAAATAACCCCCGGAAAAATTCCGGGGGTTATTATAGAATCTCACTAAGCTTTTATAATTAGAAACTTACCTTGAGTTCTGCTTTTAAAGTACCAAGATTATCAAGAATGTTCAATTCGTCATAATCATTAATATCATCTTCCCAATCGTTCATCTCAAAGCCAACGGATAGTGAGGTATTCTCAGCTAAAGCATAAGCTAATTGAGCCTCAGCACTCCAAATGGCACCAACCCCAGCACTATCAACTCTTCCTTCTACTGTAAGATCCAAATCATCAGCTACAGTATACACTAAAGTAGCTACTCCAACATACACATTAGTAGGATAAGTATATTTTGCAAGTCCACTTAAGACAAAGTCATCAGCCAATGGATAATTCAAGTATTCGAGATAACCAGTAACAGCAGCGGTCAATAGGTCATACTCTGCATAAAGTTCTGCTTCTTCGCCTTCGGCAGGATGTTCAGGAACATAAAGCAAAGTTCCTCTTACTTTAGAAGTTACAGTAGCAACCATAGCAGAATCCAATTCGTGGGTATATCTAACTTTTCCGATTACTTGGTCGGTGAAAGGATATTCTGCTTCGACATATCCACCTAATCTGTCAGCATCAAAACCGCTCATCGTTGGGACAAATCCAGGAAGTACATAATAACCTTTTACAGTTAAATCAAGATCATCAAGAGATGCTGTAACTTCGGCTGCTGCAGCATAGGACAATGTTTCCAATGCGGTATCATAAAATGCTCCGCCTTCGAGAGCGAAACCTATTGAATCTTCATCACCCATACTAAGTGCGAGGTCTAAAGCACCAACAAAACCACCAGCTAATGGGTCATAAGAAGCAGTTACACCAAGAGCAACATCATCCTCATCGCCTAAAGATGTACCAACATGTAAAACATAAAAATCTG
>DASRME010000362.1:0-3231 GCA_035648095.1 Atribacterota bacterium
TGATTGTTAGCAGCTAATATACTATAAGGAATTCGATCGGCTTGTACTACAATATTTACCTCGCTTGTTGAACCAGCTATCTCCATTTCATTTATATCATCAATGCCCGCACTTTCCAGGTTATTATCGGAATCAAGATAGACCATTACCGTCCATTCAGCAGTATTATCCCTTGGGGGAAATAAAAAACAACCGGACAGGCAAATGGATAGTATTATTAGAATAAAAATCATTACATATTTAACTTTCATAAATTATTACTCCTTTTAAAATAGTCGTTAGTGAATAGTCTTTAGTTTTAAATACAAGTTTTCAGTTCTCAGCCATCAGTTTATAGTTTAAAATACAAGTTGCAAGATGCAAGATTATTTCATTAACCGAGTAATTAATTTGCCAATTAAAAAGTTATCGTTATATTCCGAATCCCGGATTCTGGCTCCTGATTTCATCATAAAATACGCTTCAAAAGATGCAAGGTTAATATTTTTTTTGTTATTTTTAATAATATATCATAGAATAAATTAGAAGTCGAAAAAATTATTTTAAAATAAATTAAAATTATTTTAAAAAAAAGAAGGATTTTTAAAAAAATATATAGTATTATATATAATAATAAAAAATATTCCATTGTTATTATTATGTAATTGACATGTACAATCATGTACAATATAGCTAACTTCAATAACAATTACTTAGCTATTCATTTAATAACAAAATAGGGAGGTGAGGGAGGTGGTAGTGGTATTGGTTTAAATTAAATTAGAATTTTATTCTTTCTAACGTATTTTTTAATAACTGTTTTTTATTATTTTCACAATATAAAATATTTTTTCAGGAGGATAAAAATGAGTAAGAGTTTTTTTAAGAAAATTTTTGTAAGTTTGGTCTTAATTGCTGTGCTTGGTGTCATTTCTGCTGGTTGTGGAACAACTGCTCCACCAATCACTCCACCGCCTGGTCCGACAACCTATACCGTAACTGTAATGTCACAAGATCCATTGTGCTATGGTACGGTATATGTAAATGGATTACCGACTAGTTCATATTTACTTACTTGGGGCTCTACTCAGGTTTACAATGTCGCTTCTGGGGCAGCTATTTATTTAGTTGATCCGGGGGGGTTCCAAAGCCATACAGAAATTTTTAATCCATTATTCGGCACCACTGTTGTCTTTAATTCTTGGTGGTAAAATAAGTCGAACTTTGGTATTTTATACTTATTAAGAAACTCAAAAAGGCTTAAAGGGTCATTTATGGTAATTAGAACACTACAAATGACCCTTTAACTTAAATTTATCTTTAAATCATAAGATAATATTTCTCTCAAAAAGTCAAAAAATATAAACAAACTTCAACAACCTAAAAATTAGTTCTTCTAATTTTTATAAATAATTGAAATAAATTTCCTAAAAAAAGAAGATTTTTAAAATCCTTGTCAAATAATAAATAATATATTATAATAAATATATAGTAAATCAATTTCTTTTAATATTAAATTAAAGAGGTGAAATACAATGAAGAAATCTACATTATTTAAGAAGAGTGTTCTAATTGTAAGTTTAACTTTGATATTAGGACTATTTTTTACTGGATGTACGATAATCATACCGGATACCGATCAAACGGGTACTGTTTACATTAATATCACCAACAGTGACTGGCGTTATGAGATCTATCTGGATTCTTACAGTAATTATTTAGGGACAACTAATGTATACGGGCAAAAAACTTTTTATAATGTTCCTACCGGTTACCACACTTTTTACGCTGAAGATGTTGACGGCTGGTACTCTGGCCAAGAAACTCAAAATATACACACCGGCTCAAATTCTGTAAATATTCAAGTATATTATAATTATTAAAAAATAGAAAAGGCAAAAAATAAAACAACAGGGTTACTTTTATTATGTTAGAAAAAAAGAAATATTTACTATTATTCCTCTTTATAATATTTATTTTGCTAATTACACCTGGGTGTATGGAATATCCTTATCCTACTATCCCTGCAACTGGTTCTATTAACATACTCACTAATCCTTTAAGAGCAAAAATCTTTTTTAATGGAACCGATACAGGAAATATTACTCCTTACATTTTATCTAATGTTCCTATGGGAAGTTATATTATTACCTTAACTCTCTCAGGTTATCTAAACAGCTCTAATATAGTAGAAGTTAAAGCTAATCAAATTAGCACCATTAATGCAAATTTATCTCCAGCACCTACTCTTCCAACAACTTCACCAACTTTTCTTACTTTAATTGAGGTCCAACCGGAAACAATGAATTTGGGGATTGGCGAATCGAAGACTATCAATTCAATTACTGCTTATTATTCAGATTCAAGCACAGCAAATATTCCCCTTATCTATTGCGCCTATTACAGTTATAATCCTTCTTGTGCCAGTGTAAACCCAAGTGGATTAATCACTGGAGTATCCGCTGGGTCAACTACTATTATGGTCGTTTACACCGAAGGAACGATAAGTAAAACGGATACTATAATAGTAACTGTCACTGATGTCATAACCCCAATGATACTTACCAGTATTGAAGTTTTACCTTCTTCCATGAATTTAATTGCAGGAGAATCACAAACCTTTGATTCAGTTACTGCCTATTATTCTGACTCAAGCTCGGCAAATTTATACCTTTCTGCATGTAATTACAATTCAAGTAACCCTGATTGCGCTACCGTAGATAGTAGCGGAATCGTTACAGCTGTATCTGATGGTTCTACTACTATTACGATATCTTATACTGATGACGGAATTACCAAAACCACATCAGCAGAAATTACAATCGGGACAGTTACTCAAAATGAAGCAGTATACCGCGCTCTTTGTGTGGGGGTTGGTGATTATATTAATTATGGAAGTGATGGTGATTTATTAGCTCCAGCTTATGATGTAGATAGAATACGTCAAGTTTTACAACAATGCAGATTTGGTACGTTAAATACGACTTTTTCCAATATAAGTTATCTGAAAGACTGGCAGGCAACAAAATCAAATATCCTACAGGGTATTTCCTCTGCTTTTTCGGGCGCAGACAGTAACGATATTTCTTATTTTTATTTTAGCGGCCATGGAAGCAGGGTGGAAAATACTTCTTATATTTACCCTGCTGATATGACCTCTTTTATAGATTCAGCCATCAGTGTAGATGAATTAGAAAGTGCTTTAAGCGCAATCCCAGGTATAAAAGTTGTTTTCCTTGATTCTTGTTATTC
>DASRME010000363.1:0-2631 GCA_035648095.1 Atribacterota bacterium
ATAAAGATACTATCTAATATCAAACTTTTTATGGGATAAAAATCAAAGTATTTTTAAAATGAGAAAAATTAATCGCCATCGGTAATGATTTTTAATTTCCTGGGCGCCAAAATCAACCACACTTCATCACCGATATTTAAATTCATGCTGGCAAATATCTCCTGAGGCAGCTTTACCTTCAAAGAATTTTTTCCGGTTACTGCGGTGCAGCAGACCGTAGAAGATGATTCCTCAATTTCAGTTAATTTTCCTTTGACCCTGTTTACATCAGGCCCGGGAGGTCTGGTATCAGAAAGATAGATATCTTCCGGTAAAATCGCCACCTTCTTTATTTTCTCTCTTTCACTGGAAACCACCAGAGAAATATCGCCACATTTTACCTCTATCAACCCAAAACTTAACCTATTACAATAATCACAGGTTAAAATATTGGGTGCCCCAATAAAATCACTAACCGCCTCTGTGGGATGAAAAAATATTTCCTTAGGAGAGCCTATTTGCTCTACTCTGCCTTTATCAAGCACAGCAATCCTTTCTGCCATTTCTTCTGCCTCATAAAAATTATGAGTAACATAAATGGTGGTAATGCCCAATTTCTTCTGTAGCATTTTAAATTCAGTCCTGAGATATTTAGAAGTACGATAATCCAAACTATTCATCGGTTCATCAAGAAGTAAGATACGAGGAGAATTAGCTAATGCCCGGGCTAAAGCCACTCTCTGCTTCTCGCCCCCGCTCAATTCTTTGGGATAACGAGAGGACAAGTGTTTTATCTTCATTATTTGAAGGAGTTCTTCAACTCTCGCCTTTATTTCGTTTTGAGGTTTTTTTTGAACTCTCAAACCATAAGCAATATTAGCAGATACATCGAGATGAGGGAATAGATTCAATTCTTGAAATAAGTAACCTATCCTCCTCTGGTTAGCGGGCACCTTGTCCACTGGCATATTATCAAAAAACACAGATCCATCGCAGTCGATTAACCCGGCAATAATATTCAATAAAGTGCTTTTTCCTGCCCCATTCGGCCCCAATAATACTAACAACTCTTTATCAAATATTTCCAAGTTAACATTTTTACAAACATATTTAGAAATGTTTTCAAGTTTAATAGATGACATATTACCTCCATCGATTAGTCAACTTCTTTTCTAAAAAAGCAAAAAATTTCTCAAAAGAAAGACACATTACTCCTAAAACTATTAGACAAACTATAATAATGTCTATACGAATTAGACTTTCGGCTTTCATCATTAGTGCACCAATCCCGGTAGGAATAGCTACCATCTCTGCCGCTATTATCACTCGCCAGGCCATCCCTGATTCCAATTTTAATCCAGTAAAAATATTGGGTAAGGCAAGGGGAACGACCACTGTACTTAAAATTTTCAGGTCAGAAGCACCTAATGTCCTGGCCACAAAGACATAATTTTTGTCCACATTTTTGATTCCGGTAACCGTATTATAAAGGATGGGGAAAAAGGAACAGATGAATATAATGGCAATCGGTAAGATTTCACCAATACCAAACCATAGCATCAATAAAGGAAGCCATCCCAAGGCAGGAATGGGATAAATTAAGCTGATTATAGGATTTAATGCCTTGTTGGCTACATTGTTCCATCCCATTATAATCCCGATAACTAGTCCGGCAATAGAACCAGCAGAAAAACCGATAAGGACTCGGATTAAGCTGCTCAAGAAATTATGCCCCAATACTCCGCTGACCGTTAAATACCAAAATTCTGTTACCACAGAAGAAAAAGGAGGAAAAAAAAAGTGACCGGGGATTAAATTCAATCGAGCAATAATCTCCCATATTCCCAGAAATATAATAATGGGGATTATTTCCCATTTTAATGTAAATATTTTATATCTTTTCATGGCTTTATAAAACTCAAATCCAAAATATCTCCCGCCTTAAAGCTGCTCTTAATGTAACCTAATTGAGCGACATAATCTATTGTTTCCTGAATCACTGCAAGATCAATATCGGTAGTATATTCTAACCTGTTCATAGACCTTAATAAAACCTCAGAAGTAATCTCGGTCTTGGTAGCTGTATCGGCTATTTCCACTGGGAAAAGGCTTCCCCCAACTTCCTGTAATTGCCGAGCCACAATTTCTGCTGCTTCCTGAGGATGCTGATTAATCCAATCGGTCGCCTTTTGTGATATCTTTACCAATTTTTTAACCACTTCAGGATGGTCTTTTATCAATTCTTCTTTAACCACCAGAACACTCCCCTGCATTTCGGGCCAGACCTCCTGACTCATCAGCAGCATTTTAAAACCAAAATCTTCGGCCATGGTCGCCCATTGTTCAGGGAGAAAGGCAGCATCTAATTGCCCTATCTTGATAGCTAGAACTTGTTTTGGAGGATTCATCCGCTGGATATTATTTAATATTTTCTTCTCATCTAAATTATATTTATCTATCGTTTTGTGAAGAAGTACATCTACTGCCCCGCCTTCACTAACACATCCGATACGAATTTCTGGTTTTTTTAAATCCTTAACACTTTTTATCTTCTCCGGATTAACTACTAAGCCATAACCGTACTTATGAGTCCCGGCAACTATTTTTATGGGAACTTTGGCATTAGCATAGACATTTATTGCCGGCACCAAA
>DASRME010000364.1:0-3562 GCA_035648095.1 Atribacterota bacterium
GGCGTTATAGAGTATAATAATAAAAATATTTTAAAAGCCTACAGTTTATTCCGAAAGGCTAATAAGTTCGCTGAACAGGTCATTTCTCAATATGAAAAAATTATTGAAAATAATCCGAAAGATTTAAATAGTTATCTCAAATTAGGTTATATTTATGAAACAAGAAGCATAATCCCCTTTATTAATGAGTATGATAAAGCTCTCGATTATTATTTGAAGGCCTTAGATTTAGCAACAAACTCTTCTTCAGCAGGGAATACCGGAATTATTATTTACCTTAACACCAATATAGGGCGTATATATTTTGAGAAAAAGAATTACTCTCAAGCTATAGAATATTTGGAGATAGCA
This sequence comes from Atribacterota bacterium, assembly GCA_035648095.1. Lineage (GTDB taxonomy): Bacteria > Atribacterota > Phoenicimicrobiia > Phoenicimicrobiales > Phoenicimicrobiaceae > Sediminicultor. The sequence goes on from DASRME010000364.1 coordinate 352, forward strand.
GAGAAAGTGTCTCCTCAAAATATAGAAGTTGCCTATTATTTAGGTTTATCTTATGATAAAATAGGTGAAATAGAAAAAGCTGGAGAATTCCTTTCCCGCGTGATTGAACTTGCCCCTCAATCAGCGTTCGCGCAGGAAGCAGAAAAAGAATTAAAGAAATTAAGTGAATAAAAATGTTGGGCAAAAGGTCGTTTGTTCTATGATAGGGTATACGTATTTCCAATCATTTACTATTCATTTCATTAAGTACTAATTTTTAACTGGATAACGGCAACTGGCCAATTAAACAACTAAAATAATTAGAAAATTGGGCAATGGGTGAATTGCTAACGAGGAGGCTTTTAACGTTGTTATGGTTAATTAAAAATTTTAAAAAAATAAAAAATGACAAAGGACCGTCCCCTGTTATTTTATTATTCTTATTATTGTCTTTTCTCTTACTATTAAATGGCTGCTTATTTTCGCCGCTTTCCAAAGGCTCGGTGGAAGGTTATGTTCATGAGGAGACGGTTATCGATACCCGTCCCTTGGAAGGTGCCTTGATAAGCATTACCGGGTCCTCCAATACAGCCCTCACCGATACAGATGGCTACTTCCGGATAGACGAAGTATCAATAGGTGCGCGGACTTTAACCATTACCAAAGCAAATTATATTACTTACAAAATATTGAGTGTGGTAATAAAAGAGGATGAAACTACTTTGATTGATAATGGTAATCCCATCGTTGTTTGGGCAGTTGATGACAAGTATCTCTTTGATGGAGGAATTCTCTATTACGATTCAGCCGAATATACAAATGCCCTTAGCACTTTTCGGCAATTAGTTAATGACTTCCCTGACAGTTCCTATGCTGATGATGCTCAATATTATATTGCTTATATTAATGAAAAAAAATTGGGATACTATATTCAAGCCCTCCTGGAATACCAGAAATTAATTAACAATTACCCCGATAGCCCCTATGCTGATAATGCCCAACTAGGAATGGGAGATTGTTATTATGGAACTTATGATTATTCTCACGCCATTGAGGCATATCAGAAAGTGATAGATGATTTCCCCGAGAGTTCTTTGCTGGCTCTTGCTCAATACAGTATTGCTCAAAGTTATCGGAAATTAGCAAATTATGAACAGGCTATCCTCGAATTTAATAAAGTTATCGAAAACTATTCGGAGAGCGATTATGCTGCGCCTGCTCAATATTATATCGGCTATTCTTACTACGAAGTTAAAAACTATAATCAGGCTGTTTTGGAATTTCAAATAACAGTTGATAATTATCCTGACTCCACCTGGCCAGGCGAATCAGAAAGGCTTATTGCCCCTTGTGCCCAGTATTATATCGGATGGTGTTATGGCCAAAAACTTGAACAGTGGAATAATGCCATCCCTGCTTTTCAACTAATAATCGATAATTATCCTAATAGTACCTGGAGTGGTGGTAATGAAATACCTCCGGATTCCCAGTATCAGATTGGCTGGTGTTATGAGCAACTGGAGTTGTGGTGTGAGGCGATTGATGCCTATCAGCTGGGAATAGATAATTACCCTGGAACTTCCTGGTTTAATCTTGCAGTAGAGAGAATCAATGCAATAAGCGAAAATTGTCCCCCAAGCTAGTACTCGTATCGAGTATCGAGTTAGGATGTAGGGGTTGGATTCATCATCCAACCCGATAAATATTTAATGTCATTGTGAGCCCTGATTTATCAGGGCGTGGTAATCTCAGCTGTAAACTAAAAACCAGTTTTGTATTTTGCATTTTATACTAACGACTAGAAAATCGGAGAATTTTCTAAATGGATGATCTTAAAATAATAGAATCTTGTCTTTTGGGAAACACGCAAATGTTTTCCCGGTTAATAGATAATTATAAAAATATGGTTTATAACTTAGCCTATCGGATGAGCAATAATCCTCAGGAAGCGGAAGACATTTCTCAAGAGGCTTTCCTGCACATCTATCAGTCTTTGGCACGTTTTAATCCTTCCTATAAATTTTCCACCTGGCTCTATCAAATTACCTTAAATATTATTAAGGATAAATACAAAAAAAAAGAGATAGATTATGTTTCCCTGGATACTCCAGTAGAGACAGACGATTCAGAATTTTATCCCCAGCCGGCGGATCTAAGCAATAACCCGGAGCAGATTATTGCCCAAAAGGAGAACCTCCAAACCATTCAACAGGCCATCTATTCTCTGCCTCTAAAATTCAGAGAAGTTATAGTGTTACGTCACTTACAAGACCTTTCCTATATTGAAATAGCAAATATTCTCAAATTACCACAGGGTACAGTAAAAGTCCGTCTCTACCGCGCCCGCGAACAATTAAAAAAAATACTAGAAACCAGTATTTAGTTACCCTGTTACCCAGTTGGGGAAATAAGAAATTTTAAAAAAAATAATTGAAAGGAGATAACTTTGGCCACTATAAAATCCTTTGAAGAGTTAATTATTTGGCAAGAAGCAAGAAAATTTGCCAATGATATATATAAGTTAACTAAAAAATATCCTCAGGAAGAGGTGTATGGTCTGACTTCACAGATGAGAAGAGCTGCTGTTTCTGTAATGTCAAATATAGCTGAAGGTTTTGACAGAAGAACTACAAAAGAGTTTATAAGCTTTGTAATGATAGCCCGAGCTTCAATATCTGAAGTTCAAAATGATTTATATATTAGTTTAGATTTAAATTATATTAACAAAGAAGATTTTAAAACTCATTACGATCATGCTCGAAAAATAGGTAAATTAGTTAATGGACTAATTACCTATTTGAAATCACAAACAAAAAGCTATACAAAAACAACAAAGATTAACGAACAGATTCAACAATATCTCTAAACATCTTAGCTAACAAATCTTTATCTTTTTCTTAATCTTAACTGGTAAACTGGCCAACCGGCCAACTGGGTAACTATTTTTTATCCTAACTGGCCAACTGGTTAACCGGGCAACTATTTTTATTCTTGAAACTTTTTTATCATACTTTCGTATTATATTATACGAACGAACAATTTCTGACTCGTAACTTGTAACCAAAAACTAAGAATCCTTGTGGAGCAAGTAAAATGAACTGTCAAAAAATCATAAAATTATTAAATCTATATATAGACCAGGCTCTTAATGCAGAATCCACTCAAACTGTAGAAGAACACTTAAAATCCTGCCCAACCTGCCGTGAAGAGTATTTAAAGTTAAAGCAAGTTG
>DASRME010000365.1:0-4033 GCA_035648095.1 Atribacterota bacterium
TAGTTAAGAATTCCAGAATTTTTTGTATTCTGTCACCAGTCGCTTTTTGTAAGCCATCACTGAGCAGCTGCATTCCATATAAAAATAATCCCAGGCCTCCTATTAAGCCAAAGATTAGTTCAGTGGTCATTAAGTACCTCCGCCAAAATAAAGTATCGAGTATCGAGTATCGAGTAAATATTATAGCGTGTAGCGGATAGCGTTTAGCTTAGAGCGTATAGTTAGGAAAGACGGAGTCAGAAGACAAAAAAGATAGGTTCCTGCTACAGTTTCCACACTCATCACTATATTTAATATACGCTATTTTTCTCTTTTGTTTTTTTACTATATACTCGATACTTATTTCTTCACGAGATACACGATACGAATTAGACTTCTATCTTCCTTTTTCCTAACTATACGCTATACGCTAGTTCCTATGCCGCTATGTCCGAAGCCACCTTCTCCTCTTCCGGTTTTATCCAGAGTTTCTACAAGTTTAAAATTTGGGAAAAATATTTTTTGGATGACTAATTGGGCTATTCTATCGCCTCTTTGTATAATAAATTCTTCTTCACCTAAGTTAATTAATATTATCTTTACAATGCCTCTATAGTCTGAATCAATAGTACCCGGGGTATTTAAAACAGTAATTCCATGTTTAAGAGCTAAACCACTTCGAGGTCTTATTTGACCTTCGTAACCTATCGGGATCATCATTTTAATTCCGGTGGAAATCAATTTTATCTTTCTCGGTTTTAATACAATATCTGAAGATTCTGCGGATAATAAATCAACTCCGGAGGAAAATTCGCTTGTAGAAATAGGTAAAGGTAAATCCTCGCATCCTTTTATTTTTTCTATTTTTATTTCTATTTTATTATTCTCCACTATACCAAATCCAGTTTTTATTTTCTTTGAATCATGTCGCTTCAATAAACATCAATCATATTTTTCATTTTGCTTGTTCATATCATCGTTTTCAATATTGTTTTCATCAGTATCCATTTTTCTTAAATCAATTCTACCTTGACTATCAATTCCAATAACTTTAACCAATATATTATCATTGACTCTAACGACATCTTCAACTTTTGCTATTCTTCTATGTGATAATTTAGAAATATGGACCAACCCTTCTTTACCAGGAAATATTTCTACAAAGGCCCCAAAATTAGTTGTCCTGGTTACCTTTCCATCGTATGTTTCGCCAACTTTAGCTTCTCTTACCACATCTTCAATCATTTTCTTTGCTTGATTTAAAGATTTATCATCTATTGCAGATATAAATATGACGCCGTCATCGTTAATATCAATACCGGCACCAGATACTTCTATAATTTTTTTAATATTTTTTCCACTGGGACCGATTATCATGCCAATTTTAGTTGGGTCGACATTCATAATTACTATTTTTGGAGCATGAGCAGATAAATTTTCTCTGGGTTTTGATATTGCATTATTCATTTTTTCAAGAATATATAATCTCGCCTCTTTTGATCTTTGTAAAACATTTTGCATTATATCTTTTGAAATACCCGCAATTTTCAAATCCATCTGAATAGCCGTAATACCCTGCGTGCTTCCGGCGGCCTTAAAGTCCATATCTCCATAATGATCTTCTAAACCCAAAATATCTGTTAATATTTCTATGTTTTCATCTTCTTTTACTAATCCCATGGCAATACCGGCAATAGGTCTTTTTATATTAACGCCTGCGTCAAATAAGGAAAGACTTCCCCCGCAAACAGAAGCCATAGAAGAAGAGCCATTTGATTCTAAAATTTCGGATACTATACGAATAGTGTAAGGAAATTCTTCTTCTGTAGGAATGACTGCTTTTAAGGCCATTTCTGCCAATGAACCATGACCAATCTCTCTTCTTGATTGACTTCTCCTCGGTCTTACTTCGCCGACACTAAAGGGAGGAAAGTTGTAATGCAGATAAAACCTTTCTGCGGAGTCTTCTTCCAAGGTATCTATAAACTGTCTATCCTTTACTGTTCCAAGAGTAGTAACGACTAAAGCTTGTGTTTGGCCTCTTGTAAACAAAGCACTTCCATGAACTCTGGGCAGTATTCCAGTTTCACAACTAATCGGCCTAATTTCGTCTAATTTTCTCCCATCTACTCTTATTTTATCTTGGATTATTAAATGACGAATAATTTCCTTGCAAATATCATCATAGATATTTTTTAAGAGAGACAAATTTTCCTTTTCACTATCTAATTTTTCAACAATCTGATTAAATATACCTTCTAGTGAATTTTCTCTTGCTTTCTTTTCATTGATACAGACGGATTTCTTAATTTCTTTCTCATAGTATTTCTTAATTTCTTTACTATAATTTTCTTCTAATTCTGTCGTTAATGAATATTGCTTTTCTTCTTTTAATTTAGATTTTCCCAAAATATCGGCAAATTTTTCTTGTCCTTCTACGATTGTTTTAATTGCTTCCTGAGCAATACTTATCGCTTTTAATATATCTTCTTCGGGTACTTCTTTTGCTTCACCCTCCATCATGATAATTGAATCTTTCGTGCCAGCTATAATTAAGTTTAATTTAGAATTTTCTAATTCCTGAGGGCTGGGATTCACGATAAATTCACTTTCCACCAATCCAATCCTGACAGCACCAATGGGGCATTTTAGGGGAATATCTGATATCCATAAAGCCGCAGAGGCTCCAATAAGAGCGAGAACATCCGGTGAATTTTTATGATCATAGGAAAGAACGGTCGCAATGATCTGAACATCGTTTCTGTATTCCTTGGGAAACAATGGCCTCAATGGACGGTCAATAAGTCTTGAAGTTAATATCGCATTTTTACTCGGTCTACCTTCTCTTTTAAAAAATCCACCTGGTATTTTTCCTGCAGCATAAAATTTTTCTTCATAATCCACCATTAATGGAAAAAAGTCTATCCCTTCCCGTGGTTCATTAGTTGAAACCGCAGTGACCAATACGATAGTTTCTTCACAACTAATGACTATCGAACCAGCTGCTTGCTTAGCCATTCTACCGGTTTCCATGCTTATTATTTTACCGTTCAAATTAATTTTTATTTCTTTATATTCTGACATTAATTATTATTTTCCTCCTTATTTTTTGAAAAACTTAGTAGTATTTATTTTAAATATTTTATCTTTATTGTATAGGATTTTCCTTTTTTATAAGACCAAATTAGTCGTTAGTGAATAGTCGTTAGTCGTTAGTTTCAAATATAAGTTTTATAGTTAGCATATACAGCTAAAAACTTAAAGCGGAAATCTAATAACCATAATTAAAATACAAAACTTTTTTGTATTGCATGATATATATTACAATATAAAAGGCTCTTAATATTTTTACGATATTATTTACTGAATCTTAAATTCTTTTTCTTCTTTCCTTACTATATACTAAATACTATATGCTAAATACTAATTTTTGGCGAATAATTTATTATTTTCGTAAATTCAGTGATTCAATAATCTGTCGGTATTTATTAATATCTTTGTCTTTAAGATAATTTAACAATCTTCTTCTTTGACCAACCATTTTTAATAAACCTTGCTTTGAATGAAAATCTTTCTTATTTATTACTAGATGCCCGGTAAGATCATTTATTTTTTCAGTCAATAAAGCAATTTGAACTTCCGGTGAACCTGTATCAGAAGTATGATGCTGATATTTTATTATTATTTTCTCTTTCTCTTCTTTAACAACAACCATATTATTGTCTCCTTTTATTTTTTGTTTCTTTATGATTTAATATCATGTTATATCTTTAGTATTTTATCATAAACCATTATAGCCTTCAAGTTAAAATTAGTATATAGTATATAGTATCGAGTTAAGATAGTTAGCCGGTTGGCCAGTTTACCGGTTACTCGGTTGAAGAATTAAAACCAGGTTGATTAACTGTATTAACTAACTCTCATCTTGCAACTGAGAACTTGTATTTAAAACTAACGACTATTCACTAACAACTAATTTAACTGGCAAACTGGTTAACCGGGTAACTGGATAACTAATATCCTCTATACTATTATGCTATACTTGTCTCCACTC
>DASRME010000366.1:0-4768 GCA_035648095.1 Atribacterota bacterium
AATTTGCTCAAAGCCGGCAGGGTGAGAATAGCTAAAAGTAGAGGCAATAATAGAAATGATTGCCAAGGGGATACCCCAAACCAATACTTTTAAGTAGTTAGAAGTAGAGGGTATTTTAATTAGGGCAATTAAATCATGCTCTTTATCTATTTCCTTTTTAATTCCCGGGATATGCCCGGCACCAACAATAGCAATGACTTTATTGCCCGGAGCCAGCTTTATTTTTTCAGCCAGGTATTGATCTCTTTCATCTATTAAAGTATTTTTCAATCGGGGGAATGAGCGGGCTAATTCACTTAAGGCAGCGGTAAGAATATCTTCTGATTTTAGCCTTTCAATTTCTTCTTCCGAAATTTTTTCTTTGCTGAACATACTGAAAATTAACATAAAAAGTATGCGCATTTTTCCCCAAAGACTGAGCTTTTTCCAGACACGGGTAAACGTGACCTGGATATCTCTATCGGCAAGAACCAGATGGGCATTTATCTCTTTTGCCGAGGAAATAGCCTGAATCATTTCCTGGCCCGGATTAATTCCTAATTGCTGAGCTAATCGTTTCTGAAAAGAGGATAAAATCAAATTAGCCAGGAGGAGAAGGGCCTTTTTTTGTTTGATTATGGTAATAATATCCATATTTTTCCATTTGTTCGGATCGTTTATACTATTATAGCGGGCAAGGCATAACTCTACACAGACACTATCCGGCTTTTCTTGCTCAATTAATTCTTTTACTTCTCGGGCACTGTCTTTAGAGACATGGGCAGTGCCTACTAATAAAATTTCTTTTCCATCTTTTTTTAACATATGGATATTTCTATTATTTTGTAACAATTGTTTATTCCCTCCAGTAAAAATAGTGTGAATGTGTTTATGTCTATGAAATTGAAATAATATTATACCATAAAGAAATTATGAAGAATAATATTGGGGAGATTTTTTGAGAAAAAAGGCACATAAAAACCTACCAAAGGACTATCCTCTGGTAGGTTTTTTATCATTTTATTAACTGCTCGGCAATTTGGACAGCATTTAATGCTGCACCTTTTCGCAGATTGTCAGAAACCACCCACATCACCAGGCCGTTTTCGACAGAGATATCTTCTCTGATTCTGCCTACAAAGACTTCATCCTTTCCCTCGGCAAATAAAGGTAGGGGATATTCTAATTTTTCCGGGTTGTCGATTACTTTAATCCCGGGGAAAGCACTCAATATTTCTCGGGTTCTCTGAAGAGAAATTTTCTTTTTGGTTTCTATATGGATTACTTCCGAATGAGCCCGATAGACCGGGACCCTCACTGTGGTAGCAACAACTCTAATATTTTTATCCCCCAATATCTTTCTGGTTTCGTTTAACATCTTCATCTCTTCTGTGGTATAGCCATTTTCCATAAAAGAGCCAATATGAGGGATCACATTATAAGCTATCTGATAAGGATAGACCTCGATTTCACATTCTTCATCTTTGGCAATAGAAACAGTTTGATTCTTTAGTTCTACTATGGCTTCTTTCCCGGTTCCGGAGACGCTCTGATAAGTAGCTACAACCACTCTTTCTATCCCCACTTCATCATAGATGGGTTTTAGAGCCACTACCATCTGAATGGTAGAACAGTTGGGGTTGGCAATTAAACCCTTATGCCATTTTAAGTCACCGGGATTCACTTCCGGTACTACCAGGGGAACGTTGGGGTCCATACGGAAGTACTTACAATTATCTATTACTATCGTCCCTTGCTTGACGGCCAGGGGAGCAAAGCGAGCGCTTACTTCATCGCCAGCCGAAAAAAGGGCGATATCAATTCCAGAAAAGGAATCTTCCTTTAACTCCTGGACTAGAATTTTTTCTTCGTTAAACTGATACGCTCTACCAGCTGAACGACCAGAGGCGAAGAGGCTTAATTTTTCCACTGGAAATTTTCTTTCTTCAATAACTAACCTCATCTCTTCTCCAACCACTCCGGTAGCCCCTACTATGGCAACATTATATCTTTTCATTTTTCCTCACCTACTTTATCTAAATTAAATTCTTTATGGACTGCTCTTACTGCATCTCCTATGCGGGAAGAGCTGATTAGACAGGATATTCTGATACCGGCAGTGCTGATCATATCTATATTTATTTCTTCTTTAGCTAAGGCGCCGAACATCCTGGCGGCTATAGCCGGATCGCTGGTAATGCCCGCTCCCACGATGGAGACTTTGGCTGCTTCCTGTTCGGATACTACTCCTTTTGCCCCAATTTTATCTGCTATTTGTTTGGTAATTTGGATCGCTTTATTAAAATCGTTCAAAGCAACGGTAAAAGCTATATCATTAATCTGATTATGATGAGCGCTTTGGATAATCATATCTACAATTATCTCTTCTTCGGCTAAAGCTTTGAATAACTTATAAGCTACGCCGGGAACATCCGGAACCTCCTGGACTACGATTTTACCTACATTGATTTCCTGGGTGACTCCTCTTACGATTACTTTTTCTAACATCGGGTCTGCCTCCTTTATAAGCGTACCTTCTCCTGTAGTAAAAGACGATTTAACTAAAATTTTTACTTTATAATTTCTGGCCAGGTCTATTGCCCTGTAATGCATTACTTTAGCCCCCAAACTGGCCATCTCAGCCATCTCGTCATAGGAGATTACCGGAATTCGACAAGCAGAAGGGACAACTCGAGGGTCAGCAGTATAAACTCCATCGACATCAGTATAGACTTCACACCTGTCCGCCTTCAGTTGGGCAGCCAGGGCGATAGCGGTAGTATCTGACCCTCCTCTGCCTAAAGTAGTAATATCACCATTAGCGTCAATGCCTTGAAAACCGGCTACGATAACTATTTTACCTTTTTTTAAAGCTGACTCTATTTTTTTATGTTTTACAGCGGCAACCTTGGCCTTGGTATGAACGGCATTAGTAATAATTCCTGCCTGCATTCCGGTAAAAGAGATAGCGTCCCATCCAAGAACGTGAATGGCCATAGTTAACAAGGCTATAGAAACTTGTTCGCCGGTAGAAATTAGCATATCAAGCTCTCGCTCATTTGGAGAGGAGGTAATTTTGCCGGCCATCTTGATTAGTTCATCAGTAGTCTTCCCCATCGCCGAAACTACTACCACCACTTTACTCCCTTCTTTTGCCTTTTCTACTATTTTCTCGGCTACCTTTTTTATCCGCTCGATATCTGCTACCGAGCTTCCTCCGTATTTTTGCACTATAATTTTTTTCATTAATAAAAACCTGCCCATTAAACATTTAACAGTTAGCCGGTGTATCAGCTGGTGTCAATTCAACAATTTACCGATTCACCGATTAATTCAATTATCCAGTTAACCGATTTATTTATAAATTGTTTAATTTTAACAAGTAATCTGTTCTGCAAACTTAAGATGATATATTATTCATTTAGTATAAATAGCATATCACTTATTACTAATCACTCATCGCTTACTACTGTTCCCTCTAAATCTGCTTCCAACACTAAGACCCGACAAGTTATTCCTGCATCTAAAAAAGAGTCTTTCATTATCTTGCTTATTGCTTTCTCTGAATCTTTTTTAGTTAAGGAAACTATCGAGGGTCCCGATCCGCTTAAGGCAACACCTGCTAAACCCGTTTTTTTTATTTTTAAAAACATATCTTCAATCCCCGGAATAAAGGGCGCCCTATAAGGCTGGTGAAGCCTATCCTCCATAGCCTCAGCCAACACTTCCCAATCTGAATTTTGTAGGGCATTCACTAAAAGCGCGGAACGGCTTAAATTAAATATCGCCTCAGATAAAGCAATTTCCCGAGGTAAAACTTTCCTCATCTCACCTGTGTTTAAAGTAAAATCCGGTATCGCCACCACAATTTTTAGATCATGCGGAGTTTTAATCTTGGCCCACCTTATCTCCTCTTGGCCTGTATTATAAGCCAAGGTAAACCCCCCAATTAGAGCAGGAACAATATTGTCCATGTGCCCTTCCAAAGAAAGAGCCAGCTCAAGCATCTCCCGATTGGTTAAATTAACATTATAGAGTTTAGCTGTTCCCACTATTCCCCCTATTATGGCTGATGCACTGCTACCCAACCCCCGGGTAATCGGAATTTGGTTAAAAGCCTTGATCTTTAATCCTTTTTTAGATTTATCCTGACCTATCTTTTTTAAAACTAGTTCAGCTGATTTGCCGATTAAAGTATCCTTTTTGACCGAAAACTTTTCCGCTCCTTCTCCCTGGTATTCAATAACCAAACCTTTTTCTATCTCTTCTATCTCCAGATTTAAATATAATTTTAAAGCCAAGCCCAGGCAATCAAAACCCGGTCCTAAGTTAGCGGTAGTCGCCGGAACTCTAATTTTTATCATAGATTCTCTCCTTTGAATTCGTTAGCTAGTTAATTGGTTAGCTAGTTTAATACTAAATCCTCAACTAACCGACTAATCTTGTAATTCTTTTCTTTTTACTCATTACTTTATTCTATACGCGATATTCGATACTAATTTATCTTCTAGCTCCTGGATTCTGGCTTCTTCCTTCTTCACTATACGCTAAACGCTGCGCGCTCTACGCTAATTTAAATTTCCACCACTCTAATGGTACTGCATATTTTTTCTACGCATTCTAAGCGAGCAACTTCCTTTAAAGCCTCCTGTACATTACCTTCTTTGGCCTGATGGGTTAAAAAAACAATATCTGCTACTTCTCCGGCCTCTCCCTTTTGTATAACCGAAAGAAAGCTGACTTTTTTCCTGGCGAAAACGCTGGCAATCTCTGCTAAGACCCCGGGTCT
>DASRME010000367.1:0-3183 GCA_035648095.1 Atribacterota bacterium
GAGTGGAACCTTTCCGCCTGGGCTTTTAATCCTCCGGTGTAGCATAAACAAATATACTTTGCACCACTTGGTTCTAATCTTATCTAAGCGTAACATAATATTTACAAATATAAATATAGCTTAAATAAGCGATTCCCTAAGGTGCACTTCCACTCGTAGCCTGTCGTGATTTACGGTCACATGGTAGAAACACCCTTGCCATATTCAAGAGTTTATACGAGTTCCTATTATTTAATTTTGATATTTTTTCTGACTAAAATATACCAATAACTTACTGAATTGTCAAATATTAAAACGAGAAAACAACTTATTATTAAAAGAACTTATAATTTTCTTTTCAATCTCCTTAATAATTCATTTAAGGGTAGGGTATTTACGATATCCTTTTCTTCCAGCCATCCTCGGCGGGCGACATCTACTCCTAAATTCATAAATTCTAATCCATCGATACTGTGGGCATCAGTCTCAATGGCTAATAGTACTCCCCTGTCTTTAGCCATCCGGCAATAGACATCATTTAAATCAAGCCTTTCCGGATAGGCATTTATCTCTAAAATAGTTCCCGTCTTCGCAGCAATGTCCATTATCTTATCAATATCTACTTGATATGGTTCACGATAACCAATTAAACGTCCGGTGGGATGAGCAATAACATTTACAAATCTGTTTTGCATAGCCCCAACAAGTCTTCCCGTAATAATTTTACTCTCCTGTTTGAAACCAGAATGAATTGCTGCAATCACCACATCTAATTTGCTCAATATTTCATCAGAAAAATCCAAGCTGCCATCTGATTTTATATCTACTTCAATCCCACTTAAAATAGTAAAATCATCCAATTCTTGATTTAACTTTTGGATTAATTCTATCTGTTCTCTAAGTCTCTCTTCGGTTAACCCACCGGCAAATTTTAATGATTGCGAATGGTCAGTAATGGCGATATATTTATAACCCCTGTTCTTAGCTGCTTCTGCCATTTGCCTAATAGTATGCGCTCCATCACTCCACTTAGTATGCATATGTAAATCACCTTTAATCTGGGAATATTCTATCAGTTCAGGCAATTTATTTTCCTGTGCTGCCTTAATCTCTCCTCTATCTTCTCTTAGCTCCGGAGGAATAAAAGGTAAATCTAAAATTCGATATACTTCCTCTTCTTTCTTCCCGGTTATTCTCTGGCCAGTTTCAGCATCAAACACTCCGTATTCATTTATCTTCAAACCCCTCTTTATAGCTAATTCTCTTAATTTAATATTATGGGCTTTGGAACCGGTAAAATATTGCAGTGCTGCTCCAAAACTTATTGGCTCTACTACTCTTACATCAATATGAATATCATCCTTAGTAATAACGCTTGATTTAGTAGGTCCTTCGACTAAAATTTCTCTAACCTGAGGTAAAGAGGTAAATGTTTTCATTATTTTTTCAGGTTTCTGGGAAGTGACCAGTATATCAATATCTCCGATAGTCTCTTTTTTACGTCTTAAACTACCGGCAAAATTTATTTTATCCGTTTCTTTTAACTGACGCAAATTCTCCACAATCTCTTCTGCTAAAGGCAAAGCAGTACCTAAAAGAACTCTTTCTTTTCGCCTTTTATATAATTCTATTCCTCTTAAAATATTAGTTTCCGATTTCTCGCCCATCCCTGTCAAATCTTTAATCTGATGCTGCCTAAGTGCTTTTTCTAATTTCTCTATATTATCTACACCTAATTCTTCATATAGAAGCTTGGCTGTCTTAGGCCCCACTTCAGAAATATCCAAAAGCTCTATCACCCCGGAAGGTATAGTCTCTTTTAATTTTTCGTAATACTCAAGTTTGCCGGTTGTCAGAAATTCCTCAATCTTTTTAGCAATACCCTCACCAACTCCCGGGATATTATTTAATCTTCCCTGTTGGTAAATTGTTTCTATATCAATAGGCAAATTCTCTAAAACCAAGGTTATCTTTTCATATGCTCTAATTTTGAAAGGGTTTTCTCCTTTAATCTTTAACATCCTGGCAATCTGGTCAAACATTCGGGATAGTTCTAAATTTTTCAATTCACCCACTCCCCTTAATATTAATAAAAAACTATTACTTTTTTCTTCTATATATAGCCTTTACAATTGTAAATTATTTTCTTAATTATAATACTGTTTACTATATATATTCTACAAAACTCTTAAAATTCCTCTTTTTTATAATACTTTTAAAATTTAACCTCACTCAAACCTTTATAAAATAAGGCTTTCCGCCTATATCGAAAATAAGCTATTCTAAGCCCTTTTAAGCGCCTATTTTAATAAATAGGACAAATCACCTTAGGCAACCTCAAGAAATGCAGCCACGACAATATTTCTCTTAAGGCCTTATTTTGCAAGGCTTTTAAGCTCCTAAAAATAGCGTTTTTAGCCCTTTTTGTCTTATTTTCTTCATATTTTAGAAGTACTAACGCTAATCCATATAACAAAAAAACGCAGAAACCCTTATGTTTTCTGCGTTTTAGAGACTTGCTATTTTTTCTCATAAAAACCGATAATACTCTAATTCTATCTATATTTATCTCTTTTGTTTAGCTAAAAATCAGTTTCCCCGTTCCTCCCTTTTTCGCCTTTTTAATCACAAAACCGCCTCCTATCGTGCTCAGGAAAGCCTTGTATAATAAGGTTTCAAGGGTAGGCTGCGAATTTTTGATTGTAAGCGCTTTTTTTGCCTAAACCTATGGTTTTACCCTCGGAAAATGGGTGTTTTTTGGCCTGTTTTCACTCCCTCAAAATCTGAAAATGGCTATTTATAATGGTTACAGAGTTTCGGGGAGGTCAAAAAAGGCTAAAAAAAACGTCGTAATTGCCATTTTTCGAAAATTGAGGCGCGTTTAAAGGCACTCTACATGCGTTAAAAGGGCATTCCTGAAGGAGGCTGAAACCCTTGTAAATAAAGGGTTTAAGGAGGTAACGCATTCGTATTTCTTAAAAAATACTAAGACACTTACAAATAAAGGGCTTTTGTTATTCCCATCTCTTTTTTGTCATTTTCGTCTGTCTTTTTTGTCATTCCCGTGAAAGAGGCTGTGTTATAAATAATTGTATTTAGCAATGATTTTTTAAATCTTAAAAAAATTTAAGGTTTTTGAGCTTAAAAGCAAGAATAACAATTATATTTATTCTTATTTTAATCTCATACGACCTTTTTTTACTT
>DASRME010000368.1:0-7557 GCA_035648095.1 Atribacterota bacterium
AGTAATATGTTGTAGGGGCACGATGCATCGTGCCCAGGGTAATCAAAAGACAATGAAACAAGGAGGGGCACAATCCATTGTGCCCCTACACCTGAATCCTAGTTTTTTCACGCGATATGAATTAATATTCGCTAACGACTAATTAATCGGTCAATTGGCTAATCAGAGAATTGGTGAATTACTAATTGGTCAATTGGTGAATCGGAAAATTGGTAGATTTCTCCGAAGGAGAATAATGGAAAGTATAACCGGTACTATAGAGAAAGTCGTATATAGAAATGAAGAAAATGGCTATATAATAGCAAAGATAAATGTAGAAAAAAATGAAGAAAAATTAGCTACCATCGTGGGAAATATGGCTTCGGTAAATGTTGGTGAAACTTGCGAATTAAAAGGGGAATGGGTTAACAATCCTAAGTATGGTTGGCAATTCAGTTTTAGTGATTATCAATTAATTTTACCTACTTCTTTACTTGGTGTAAAAAGATATTTAAGTTCCGGATTAATTAAAGGAGTTGGTCCGGCAACTGCAGATAGGATAGTAAAACAGTTTGGCAATAAAACTTTGGAAGTCTTGGAGAACGACCTCCAGAGACTAACTGAAGTGGAGGGTATTGCTGAAAAAAGAGTGGAGATGATCAGTAAATCCTGGGAAGAGCATAAAGAAATTAAAAGAGTGATGATATTTTTACAATCCTATCAGATTACAACCGGATATGCCGTTAAGATTTATAAAACCTATGGGGATAAAGCTATTGAAAAATTAAAGGAAAATCCCTACAGATTGGTAGATGATGTTTTTGGCATCGGGTTTAAAATTGCGGATAGGATTGCGCAAAATTTAGGTATAGAGTCTACTTCTCCAGCAAGAATAAAAGCAGGAATTAAATATATTTTAAACGAATTGGCCAACCAGGGGCATTGTTATGCTCTCAACGATGAGATAATTAAGGGGGGAAGTGTACTATTAGAGGCCGAAGAATCATTATTTGAAAAAGCTTTAAGTATTTTAAGGAATAACCGCGAAATTATAGTAGAAGAAGACAGAGTATGGCTACCTCTTTATTATTTTGCTGAATTGGGGGTAGGTAAAAAATTAATTGAATTATTAAAGTTTCCCCAACAGTTGATCAATATAGATCTGAAAAAGAAGATAAAGGCTTTGGAAAAAAAGCACCATTTATCTTTTGCTGAAGAACAAAAAGATGCCATTAATAAAGTTCTCCTGAATCGGGTATTAGTATTAACTGGGGGTCCTGGAACAGGTAAAACCACGACTACTTTGGGCTTAATTGAACTTTTCGATGAGCTAAAGTTAAAAATAGTTTTAGCAGCACCTACGGGCAGAGCGGCGAAAAAATTGAGTGAGACTACTGGCAGAAAGGCTAAAACTATTCATAGATTATTAGAGTTCAGTCCCA
The DNA here is from genome assembly GCA_035648095.1 of Atribacterota bacterium. GTDB lineage: Bacteria > Atribacterota > Phoenicimicrobiia > Phoenicimicrobiales > Phoenicimicrobiaceae > Sediminicultor. The sequence continues at coordinate 1,422 of DASRME010000368.1, forward strand.
AGAGAGGAACTTTTATTAAAAATTCTGAAAACCCCATTAAAACTGATGTAATAATTTTAGATGAGGTTTCCATGATAGATATTTTGTTAATGAACAGCCTTTTAAAAGCAGTTTCTCCCGGTACCATTTTAATTTTAATTGGTGATGTGGATCAGCTGCCCTCAGTGGGTCCGGGGAATATTTTAAAAGATATTATCGATTCTGAAACTATTCCGGTGGTGAGATTAACCAGGATATTCCGACAGGACCAAAGGAGTTTAATCATTGTAAATGCCCATCGAGTTAATGAGGGGAAATACCCTGTGCTTAAAGGAGAGAGAGAAAGGGATTTTTATTTTATGGAAGAAGAAGACCCCCAGGTTGCTGCTCAAAAAATAATTAACTTATGCACTATCCGCCTCCCCTCAAAATATAAAATAGACCCGGTAGATGACATCCAGGTCCTTTCTCCTATGTATAAAGGAGAAGTGGGTGCAGATAATTTAAATTACTGCTTGCGAGAGGCATTAAATTCCAAAGGGAAAGAGATTAAATATGGAAATCACTCTTTCAGGGTAAATGATAAGGTGATGCAAATTAAAAATAATTATGATAAAGAGGTTTTTAATGGAGATATGGGGAGGATTAAAAATATAGACGCTGAGGAGCATATATTAGAGGTAAATTTTTACGGTAAAAAAGTTTGCTACGATTTTTCTGAATTAAATGAGTTGGTATTAGCCTATGCCATTACGGTTCATAAAAGCCAGGGCAGTGAATACCGGATCGTAGTTATCCCGGTAATGACCCAGCATTATTTACTCCTTCAAAGAAATTTATTATATACTGGGATTACTCGGGCGAAAGAAATGGTGATATTAGTCGGTACTAAAAAAGCCTTATGGATTGCCATTAAAAATAATAAAACCTTTCATAGAAACACTTCACTGAAAGAAAGATTAAAAAATATATAAAAACAATAAAAAGTTAGGTAAGGAGAAAAACTATGGTAAATGAAGAAATTATGAAATCATTAGCTATTAAGACAGAATCAAAGATTGTTCTTTTGGTTGCTGACGGGATTGGTGATATACCTTCAGAGGATAATAAAACAGCATTGGAAAAAGCTTTTACACCCAATTTGGATAAATTAGCCTCTAAATCTGCCTGTGGTTTAACCGATCCAATATCTTGCGGTATTACCCCGGGGAGTGGTCCCGCCCATCTTTCTCTTTTTGGTTATGACCCGATTAAGTATCAGATTGGAAGAGGGGTTTTAGAAGCTTTGGGAGTGGGAATGGAACTTACATCTCGTGATTTAGCCTGTCGGGGAAATTTCGCCACTTTGGATAAAGAAGGAATAATCACTGATCGTCGGGCAGGAAGAATAGCTACAGAATTGAATGAAAAACTATGCAAGCTTATGCAAGATAAAATTAATCTGATAGGAGACGTTAAGGTAATAATTAGGCCGGGCAAAGAACACCGTTTTGTGGTAGTGTTTAGAGGAGATGGATTAGATGGTGCTCTTTCTGACGCTGATCCTCAAAAAGTGGGAGAAAAAATGAAATTTGCCGAACCTTTGGATTCCAAAGCAAAAAAATCTGCAGAAACAGTCAATGAATTTATCAAACAAGCAACTGAAGTACTAAAAGAACGTCATCCTGCCAATACAGTATTGTTGAGGGGATTTGCCAAACACCCAGGGCTGCCGACGATGGAGGAGTTATTTAAATTGGCCCCGGCAGCTATAGCAACCTACCCTATGTATAAAGGATTGGCTAAGTTGGTGGGTATGGATATATTAGAAACAGGAGAATCGTTGAACGATGAATTTAAAACCCTGCAAGATAATTTTAGTCGGTATGATTTCTTTTACCTTCATATGAAAAAGACTGATAGCTATGGAGAAGATGGAAATTTTGAACAGAAGGTTAAAGTAATTGAAGAGATAGATAAATATATTCCTGAGGTGCTGGCTTTAAAACCGGATGTTCTGGTAGTTACCGGTGACCATTCTACGCCTGCTTTAATGAAGGGACATAGCTGGCATCCGAACCCCTTTATGTTATTTTCTAAATATATCAGGGTAGATGAAGTGGAACAATTTAATGAAAGAGAATGTGTTAAGGGAGAGCTGGGAAGATTTTCGGCAGTCGATGTCCTTCCTTTAATGATGGCTAATGCCTTAAAATTACAGAAATTCGGAGCTTAATTAGAGAGAAGATTAAAGAACATATGAATAGTTTAGAAACTTTATTTATTCCGGAAGAGATAAAAAATACAGAATTAGCCGACAAATTAGTCATAGTTATTGATGTTTTAAGGGCTTCCAGTACTATAGTCACTGCTTTGGCTAACGGATGCAATGGCTTTATTCCCATTTTATCTCCGGAACAGGTGAGAGAAAAAGCACAGCAATTTGAAAAAGAAGGGATATTATTAGGAGGAGAAAGAGAAGGAAAAAAATAGAAGGTTTCGATTTAGGTAATTCTCCAAGGGAATATAAGAAAAAAGTAGTAAAAGATAAAACAATTATCTTTTCAACCACCAATGGAGTAAAAACATTAGAAATGGCTAAAGATGCTCGTAAGATAATTATCGGTAGTTTTTTGAATTTACAAGCAGTCTGTAATTATTGCACTAATTATCAGGGGGATATTTTAATCATCTGCGCAGGGAGGGAGGGTAGATTTTCTTTAGAAGATACTGCTTGTGCCGGGATGATCATTCATTCTTTAAAGGATGTTTTTCCTGGTGTTCATCAGGGAGTAGATGCTAATTTAGCGGCTCAGCTACTCTATGAAAAGTTTGGTCATAATATATGGGAGACATTGAGAAAATCTCAACATGGTCGATATCTGGAGAGTATCGGCTTGAGTGAAGATTTAAAATTCTGTTCCCAATTGGATTTTTATCATATTGTTCCCATACTTAGAGATGGAATCATATCCATTTGACAAAATAGAGAATAAAAATTACCATACATATACGCGAGATAAATCTTACTTCTAATCTCTAAAAATAATTTAATAAAGAAAGGAAAGAATAGTTATGAAAAAGATATTAATGATGATTCCCGGACCCACACCTGTTGACCAGTCTATTTTGGATGCATTGAGTAAAGAAACGGTTTCCCATTTAGACCCTGAATTAGTGAAAACCTTAAAAGAAACCTTAAAGAATTTAAAGGCTGTTGTTATGACTGAAAAAGGTCAACCCTTTACCATTCCAGGTACAGGAACTTTAGGAATGGAGACAGCCCTGGTTAATTCTGTAAAGAAAGGTGATCGTTTATTGGTGGTTTCTCACGGTTACTTTGGAAACAGATTTGTAGAAATTGCCAGAGGCTATGGTATAGAGGTTGAAGTTTTAGCTTCCGAGTGGGGAAAGATTGTGGAAGTTGAAAAAATAGCTCGAAAATTAAAAGAAAATAAGTTTGATGCAATAACTGTGACTCACGTAGATACTTCTACCGGAGTTTGCGCTCCTTTGGAAGAGGTAGCAGAAGTTATAAAAAAATTCCCTGAAACCTTATTTATTGTAGACGCAGTTTGTGCTACCGGAGGAATTGAAGAACGCATGGATGATTGGGGCGTTGATATTATTTTTGCAGGAAACCAAAAAGCCTTTGGTGTTCCTCCGGGATTAGCTAATTTGGTATTTAGTAAAAAGGCTTTAGAGAGAAGAAATGCATTAGGAAATATTTCTTCTTATTATATGGATATTAATCGATGGCTGCCTATTATGCGCGAACCGGGTAGTGGATACTTTTCTACTCATGCCATAAATATGGTCAATGCTCTTCATCAAGGTCTTAAAATTATATTAGAAGAGGGTTTGGAAGAAAGATTTAAAAGACATAAAAGATTTGCCCTGGCCTTCCAGACAGGATTAGAAAAAATAGGATTTAAAATGCTTCCTTCAAAAGAAATAAGGGCCAATACTGTATCAACCGTGTTATATCCCGCTGGAATTGAGGATTTGGCTTTTAGAGAAAAATTATATGAGAATGGCCTTCTGGTTTCTGCCGGTAAAGGAGTGTTGGCGGGTAAGTTATTCCGCTTGGGGCATATGGGCAACATAACTGAGAATGAAGTAGTTGCAACAATGAGTATTATCGAAAAAACTCTATCTGAATTTAATTACGATTTTGAACTGGGTTCAGGAATAGGAGCTGCCGAGAAAGTCTTGTTTGCAAAATAATAAAACATTTAGAAATGGGTGATGGTTTGGGAAAAAAAATATTATTTTGGATGCTATTGATTATTTATTCTATTCTAATTTTTATTTTTTCTTCCCGACCGGAAGTTGGAGTAGGACAATATTTTTATGGCCAGGACAAAGTAATGCACTTTGTTGTTTACGGTATTCATACCTTTTTTTGCCTGTTAGCTTTATGTTACAATCTACTGTCATTAAAATTCATACAATATTTCTTAGCCTTGATTTTATCTGTTTCTTATGGAATATTTAATGAAATTTACCAGTATTTTATCCCGGAAAGGGATTTTTCTTTGGGAGATATTCTAGCCAATAGCTTGGGCATAGTTACTTTTCTTTTTCTGGTTTATATTTTCCAAAACAAAAAGCTGAAAAGGTAAACTTTTGTGCCAGGCACAAAAGTTTACCTTTGAAGTAAAAGACTAACAGTAGACCATATATTGTGTGCTATTATACAAAATAATACTAAAGTTAAAGCAACTAATTTATTCTAATTTAATAAATAATACAAGTAAAGCAAGGAGAAAAAAATGAATTTATTAAAAAAATTATGTGAAACACCAGGAATTTCTGGTTGCGAAGAGAGGATACAGAAAGTTATTAAGGAAGAATTGGAAAAAGTAACTGATGAGGTAAGAATAGATAAATTAGGAAATGTCATTGGTGTAAAGAAAGCTAAAAAAATATCAGGTAAGTCTGCTCCTAAAAAAGTGATGATTGCGGCGCATATGGATGAGATTGGCTTTATGGTTAGTTTTATTGACAAAGATGGTTTTTTAAGGTTTGCTCCGGTTGGTGGTTTTGACCCCAAAACTTTAATAGCTCAAAGAGTAGTAGTTCATGGTGTGAAAGATATCGGAGGAGTAATAGGTATTAAACCTATTCATATTTTGAGCGAAGAAGAGAAAAAAAAGTTACCCAAAATCAAAGAACTTTTTATAGATGTAGGCATGAAAAAAGATGAAGTTCTTAAGATAGTGAGACCGGGAGATTTTGTTACTTTAGATAGGAATTTTATAGAATTAAATAAAAATATAATAACCGCTAAGGCACTTGATGACAGAGCCGGAGTCTATGTTATGATTGAGGCATTAAAAAGAATCAAAGATTGCTATGTTGATATATATGCTGTGGCAACTGTTCAGGAAGAAGTAGGGCTAAGAGGAGCAACTGTTTCTTCGTTTTCTGTTGAGCCTGATGTAGGGATTGCCCTTGATGTTACCATTGCTTCAGATATTCCGGGAACCAAAGAAGAAGAAAGGGCTACTACTTTAGGGGAAGGTACAGCCATATCTTTGATGGATTCTCATACTATTTCTAATAAAAAATTAGTTGATTTTTTAAGAAAAATAGCAGAGGAAAATAAAATTAAATACCAGACTGATATATTATTGGGAGGCGGTACTGATGCCGGGGCAATACAAAGAAGCAAATCCGGAGTACCAGCTTGTACTATTTCTATCCCCACCAGGTATATTCATTCAGCAGTAGAGATGTGCCACAAAGATGATATTGAAAATTCTATCAAATTAATTTGCAAATTTTTAGAAAATGCTCATAAGGGAGAATTTTAAAAACAGTATCGAGTATCGAGTATCAAGTATATAGTGAAGAAAGAAGAAGAAAGATAAGGTCGTAAATACATAAGTAGGGGCAGACCTTGCGTCTGCCCGAAATAAGTAATGTGTTGTAGGGGCACGATGCATCGTGCCCAGGGTAATCGAAAGACAATAAAACAGGAAGGGCACAATCCATTGTGCCCCTACACCTGAATCTTAGTTTCTGTAATGCAATACGATATACTCTAACGACCATTCACTAACGACTAAATTAATTGGCAAATCGGCAAATTGGGCAATTGGTAAATTTAAGAATAATTAAGCGAAGATGCAAAAAAGAGATATTCTATTAAAAATTTACAGCAGTTTATATC
>DASRME010000369.1:0-6670 GCA_035648095.1 Atribacterota bacterium
CACAAAAGGAATATAGATAGTGATATGATAGAAAAGTTATTAAAACTTGATGTAAAAATTGTGGTTATTTTATACCTACTTATCGAGATAATATGTGTTGGAGTGGGTATGGGCGTTCCTATTCGCTCCGGGCTTTGTCACATTTGATCCCAAGAATTCGACAAGAAGTTCAAGTATATCCTTCTAATTTTGATTTCATGATCCTAGAATATTGAAGGGTTTTATTATTTTTACAAAAAAGAAGGATTTTTTAAAAGATTTGCCGTATAAAGAATATAGAAAAATTGTATCCTCTTGCAAGAGGCGGTAAAGAGAACGGCAGATTTATAAATAAATAGAGAAAGGCCCCATTTCTTTTAATTTAATAGAGATGTTTTTTAAAATACTTTATTACTTAGTAAAAAATCTAAATATCTAGGAAAGGAGGAGTAAAAATGAATACTTACCTTATGTTTGGAAAATATTCCGCTGAAGCTATCAAGGGAGTTAGTGCTGAGCGCACTAAAAAAGCCAATGATATTATTTTAAAACTGGGTGGCAAGATCCTGGCTCAGTATGCTTTATTAGGGGATAAGGATTTGATTTTTATTGTGAATTTACCGGGAGTAGAAGAGGTAGTTAAAGCTTCTGCCGGCTTACATAAACTGACTGGTATTTCCTTTTCTTCTGTCCCCGCTATCTCAATTGAAAAATTTGATCAGATTATGGCTTAAAAAGATTAATTTAGTTTATTGTAAGCAGGGTTTTTTGAAAGGAATGGGGTCGAATCTTTATTTTTGGCAGCTACTCAAACTACTTGTCAGGAATTGGATCCGGTGGAACCGGTGTCAGGTTTTACACAGGTTCATAAAATAGAAAAATGCGATAGGACAAGAGGCAGGGTGTTGTCGTATTATTATAGGTTCTAAAATAAAAAAAATTATATTATTTCAAATAAGTTTAATATTATATTCTGTATGAAGTTAACAGGAGAGATTTTTGCTTTATTTAAAATGAGAAAAAGAACGAAAGAGGAATCGCTAATGAAAAATAAAAAAGGCTTTACCTTAATTGTATTATTAATAACAGCCTCTATTATCGCACTATCAGCTTTAATCGGATTAAGATTCTATACTGGCAATCAACAAGGAAAGACGGATAGTACCGTTTTTCAGGAAAAAGCAAAAGATACTATAGTTCAAGCTAATGCCGAGACCATCCAAAGTTTATTACAGGCAGCAGGAGATATTAATCGTGATGAGGCTGCTAAACTTGCTCAAAATGCTGGTTTACAAAACCCTTATAATGAAGTGGCTATGAACACTTCAGAATGGTTTCCGGAGATTGCTGATGCCCCTGGTGAAATTCAGATTACCTTACTGGCAGACACTTTTTATATTCAAGGTTATGGCGCTGATGGTTTACTTCCCGGTATACTTACAGTAAAAAAATAATGAGTGACCTGGTGGTAAAGTAAGTGCCTACAAAAAACAATCAAAGAAAAATATTAATTCAAACAATCAATAGTAAATTTTTCATATAGGGGGTTACAATATTGTTAATGATATCAGATGAAGTTAAAAAGGTTTACCCAGAAGCATTCATGGGTATACTGGTAATGAAAAATGTAAGTAATCCTAAAAAACATAAAGAGATTGATAGATGCGCACTCGAATTTGAAAATAGTTTAAGGAAAAATTTTGCCGGATTAGATAGAGTTGATTTAAAAAATAGAGAGCCGCTCAAGACTTATAATAATTATTACAAAAAATTTAAAAAAACATACCATGTATTATTACAATTGGAGTCAATCGCTTTTAAGAATAAATCAATTCCTAAGGTTGCATCATTGGTCGAAGTAATGTTTATGGCTGAACTAAAGAATCTGTTATTGATCGCAGGGCATGATTTAGATACCCTAGATTTGCCTATTAAACTTGATGTTTCAAGTGGTAGAGAAAAATATGTTCAAATAAGCGGTCAGGAAAAAGAGTTAATTTATAATGACATGATGGTATCTGACTCAAAAGGAGTAATCTCCAGCATCATATATGGACCGGACCAACGTACACAAATAAAACCCAATACTCGGAACGTCTTATTCGTGGTATATGCGCCGCCGGGGATAGAAAAGTTTAAAGTATTTCAACATCTTCAAGATATTCAAAACTATGCACATATTATTGCACCGGAGAGCGAAACCGAATTATTGAAGGTATACGAATGCAAGGAATAATTGGAATAAATAGAAACGATTTCTATTTTCTTAGATATTTAATATCTCACTTTTAAATTGGATAAATAGGAAAGATGTGCCAGGTCAGAAGCGGAGGGGACGTTCAGCCTGTTGAGGCTTGATCCCTTAATTTTAATCTATAGAGGAGTATTATAGTGAAGCCGTATAAAGATATTACTTCCAAGGAAAACCCAATATTTAAGCTAATAAAAGCCTTAAGTCAAAAAAAAGTTCGTGTAAGTAGTGGATTATTTCTTATGGAAGGCACCAGGCTTCTTGAGGAAGCTAATAATAGGGGAGTAAAAATAAAATACCTTATTGTCAATGAAACAGCAGAAAATGTGCCAAAAATTAATCAAGGTTGCCAGGTTTTAAGGTTACCCAATCATCTATTTAAGAAAATTTCAGATACAGTGAGTCCTCAAGGAATAATAGCTGTAGCTAAGCAAATAGAGATATCATTGGCAGATATAATTCTTGGTGCAAATCCTTTGGTGGTTGTTATAAATGGTCTGCAGGATCCCGGAAATCTTGGAACAATCATAAGGACCAGCGCTGCAGCAGGGGTTACCGCAGTATTATTAACCGGAGGAACTGTAGATTTATATAACCCAAAAGTTGTTAGGTCTACCATGGGCTCCCTGTTTCAGGTGCCCATTGTAAATGGTCTTGACGATGATGAGGCGGTTAAATGGTTAGAAGGTAACTCTATAAATATTATGGTAGCAGATTTAGATAGTGAAGAATATTACTATTCTGCTGATCTCAAAAAATCTCTCGCTTTAGTCATTGGGAACGAAAATAGAGGACCAAAAGATATATGGAGGATGGCAGCTTATAAAAAAATAAAAATTCCTATTTTAGGATTCACTGAATCCTTAAATGCATCAATAGCTGCCGGAATAATTCTCTATGATGCGGTTCGTCAAAGATCGTACAAATGATGCAATTCTTTAAATAAATAGATACATCTTATTTTATATGGTATTATTATATTAGAGGATAAGGGTAACCAAGAGGATACGACATCTCTTGTTGAATCACCGATCATAAAGATTAAAATAAAAATCAGAGTGGATAAAATGAAAACTGCAATAAATTTTTTTTTGATAATGATTTTAGCAATCAGCTTATTCGGAGCAGATATTGCTTTGGCCGATAATGATGAATTAACTGAACTTGAGATTCAGCAGTTGAAGATATTAACACTATCTAAAGTAGTAGAAGAACAACCTTCAAATGTTGAACTAAAAGAAGATATAGAAAGCTATAAGATAGGATTGGAATTATACCAACAAACCGATTATCAGCAGGCAATTTCCGAATTGTTAAAGGTAAAATATTCCTCACTGAATTTGCCTCTTTATATTAAATCCCAATTTATATTGGGGGACTGTTACAGAAAGATTGAAGATTGGGATAGAGCGATAGAAATATATAAAAACTTGGTAATCGATGACCCCCTTTTAACCGATTATTCCCTATTTCTTCTGGCCGAAACCTATAGACTTGGAGGGAAAAATCGCGAATCAATAGATATTTATAAAGAGATGATAGATAATTTCCCTCATAGTTTAAATATTTCAGAAGCAAACTACCAGATAGCTCAGAATTATCGCGAATTAGAGGATATAACTTCTGCGGTAATTTATTATAAGAATATCTTAACAAATTCACTGGATAAACAACTTAAAGCAATAGTTTTGCTTGAGCTTTCTGAGATATACTGGCAAGAAAAAAAATATGTCGATTCTCTTAACTGTTTGTATAAGATTTTAGATGAAGGGTATAGACTTAAAAGGAATTCAGAACCGGAAGAGTTATTGATTAGATATTTTAATAAAATTCAAGAAGATTTAAAAGATATACAGGTTCCTTACCCTATCATGGTAAAATGTGCCGATATTTTATTTAAATATCAGCAGTATAGTTTAGCAGAGAATTTATATGGCGAAGTTATTAAGACCTTTCCCGAGGCCTCCGATATTGTAGAAGTTTATTATAAAAGGGCAAGGTCTTTATATTACAAAAAGGAATATAGGGAAGCCGTTGATCAGTGTGAGGAGATTATCACAAAATTTCCCCCTGGTGAAATTGTTATTAAAGCAAATTATCTTGGAGCCAATTCTCTACGTGCTTTAGGTGAGCCTTATTTGGCAATAGATAGGTATGAAAAAATTATAGGACAGTATCCTGAAAGCTATTATGCCCGGGAAGCTTATCTGCGTCTGGCGGAATCTTATTTTCAGTTAAAAGAAACAGAAAAGGGGATTTCCCTATGGAAAGAATTGATCAGTAAGTATCCTGATAGCGATGAATCAATGACTACCCTATGGGATTTAGCTCGATATTATAACAATAATAATGCTGATTCTCAGGCATTAGATTACTATCGAGAATTATCAGAGAGATTTTCTCAAAGTAATTTGGGGGATGATGCCTTGTACTGGAGAGGAAAGATTTTAGAGAGCTTAGGTTCAGATGAGGAGGCAAAAATTGTCTACGAAAAACTTGTTCGGGAATATCCTTTGAGTTATTATACCGAAAGAATTACAGAACAGAGAAGCGATATTGGTTTTATTTGGCCTACTTCTGTCTCTAAGACAGAAGATTTTATAAATTTAGAGGAATTTTTTAAAAAATATGATAAAATTGAGGGGAAAGGTCAGCTGTTATTGCTTAAAGCAGAATTATTTGAAGAGATTAGTTTTTATAAAGAAGCAATAGTTGAATTAAAGGGAGCATTAAATTATTATTCCGGAAACCTCTTTTTATTATTTAAGCTAAGTGATATTTGTAAAAAGAATAAGGATTATTACGATTCTTTAAATTATACGGAAATAATTTTTAGTTATTTAAAAGGTAATCATCAACTGGAGCAATTACCTCTTGAATTGTGGGAAAGTCTCTATCCTCTTTATTATAAAGATATGATTCAGGAACGTGCTTTGGAATACGAAATAGATCCCTTGCTTGTTTTGGCTATGATTAGGGAGGAGAGCAGATTTAACACCGGGGATGAATCAGTTGCCGGAGCCAGGGGGTTAATGCAGATAATTTTTTCAACCGGAGAATGGATTGCTCAGAAGATAAATCTGGAAGAATTTAATGATGAAATGCTCTTTGACCCCGTGGTTAATATAAATTTGGGTTGCTGGTATATTAATTACCTAAAAGAAAGATTTTCAAATGACCTTATCCTGATAATTTCGGGTTATAATGCCGGTCCAGGCACCACCAGTAAGTGGTTAGAGCAATATAATAGATCTGACCTGGATAATTTTGTAGAAAATATTCCTTATTCTGAGACCAGAGAGCATATAAAAAAAGTGATAAAATCTTACCAGATGTACAAAAGATTAGCACAGATTTTGAGTGAAGAGTAGATGAAATGGTTTTGTTGAACTAAAAAAAGGAGGTAAGAGTTCGATACATCGGACTTAAAAGCAAATGACCACAAAAGTAAAAGCTCAACTTTTTTGTCTTCACTGTAACAAAGAAACCAATCATGTCATTACTTACAAAGGTGAATATTTAGAGGATGTTAAGTGCAATATTTGCGGAAACGAAATTAGAATTAACCGGGAAAAATTATTAGAAACCTACACGGCAGATTTTATAGATAGAGTGTTAACTAAACCTCATCGGATAACTGAGGAAATAAAAAAAGATTTATCCTATTTTCTTAAGTCTATGCCTGTCAGAGTTTTAACCAAACCCTATCGTGTTGCCCAGGAGATAGGAGATATACTGCATAAGGAAAAGGATAAAAACGGTAGGTGAGTGATTAATTTACTAATTTGCCAATTGACCCATTTTCCAATTCACCGATTATTTAGTCGAAAGTGACTTGAAATTTCTACCGCGTGAAGAAAGTCATGAATCATAAGTAAAGGCGCGATGTATTGTATCCATAACAAGAAAGGAATAACACCACTCATTGTGCTTTACAAAATCATAAAAAAAGAGTGTATGCTAATACACTATATTTAAAAATGGATAAAAAAATTGACAAAATTAATAAAACACAATAATATGATATAGAGAAATCAGGATAAATTAAGGGAAGTTTATAAATTGGTAGAATATTTAACTACCAGACAAGTAGCGAAATGTTTACACGTAAAACTTCTTGCTGTCTATCAATGGGTAAGAACCAAAAAGATTCCAGCGGTTAAAATTGGAAGAACCTGATGTTTCAAAAAGGAGGTTATTGATAGTTTTTTAAAAAAAAACTAAGAAAAAAAGAAATAGTTGCTTATCTGCCCGAAGAAACTTCTTAATTGTTTATTATTTACCTCATTTTAAGTTATTAATTTATGAATACAGGAGGATAGAGGATGTATGTAGCACAAAAACATCATAGAGATAAGAAAAATTCCATTATTTTTTTAACCCTACTTTTATGGTTTTTCCTTTCTATTTCTTTTTTCTCTTTTGCCGATAATAATAATG
>DASRME010000370.1:0-2653 GCA_035648095.1 Atribacterota bacterium
CTTTAAAGGTTTAACTATTCTTAATGGTATTTTACCTTGTCGATTGTATATTGTCAACAATATATTCGTATTTCGTATATCGCGTTGCGTATCGCGTATAGATAAAGAGAAATAGCAAAAATAAAGATAAAAAAATAAATAGGGAAGAATCAACTCGTTTGGCTCTCCCCTATTTATATGATTAAAAAACAAAATTAAAAACTTAAAATTAATATAGTGTCATCAATAAATAACATTTAAAATCATTTAATATTTATTTCTTTGAGTTTCCTTACTACCTCATCACCTACTTCGATGGTAGAAGAATTTCCTCCTAAATCATGAGACCTTACTTTCCCTTCACTTAAGACTTTTTCTACTGCGTTCTCTATGGCTTGAGCAGCTTTTATCTCTCCCAAATGATCTAACATCATTGCCCCAGAAAGTATAGTGGCAGTAGGATTGGAAATGCTTTTACCAGCTATATCGGGGGCAGAACCGTGAACAGGTTCAAACATAGATACACCTTCAGGATTTATATTTCCTCCGACAGCTATTCCCAAACCACCCTGGATCATCGCAGCCAAATCAGTAATAATATCTCCGAACATATTGGGGGTCACTACCACGCTATACCATTCGGGCCTTTGGATAAAAAACATGCAAATAGCATCTACAAAGCTAAACTCAGTCTCGATATCAGGATATTGTCTTGATACTTCCCCAAATATTTCTCTCCATAACCCATAAATATCAGTGAGCACATTGGCTTTATCTACTGAAGTGACTTTTTTTAGATTTTTCTTTTTAGCTAACTCAAAGGCATATTTGATTACCCTTTGAGTTCCTGGTCTACTAACCAAACCAATCTGATAGGCCATCTCTTCTTCTTGTTCCAAGTTAAAATTTACTTGTATTTTAGCCTTATACAATTTTCTTAATACTTCCAAATGGTCTTGGTGAGCTCTGGCTTTAAACTTTCCCCCAATTCCTATATAGAAATCTTCGGTATTTTCTCTAACCACATAAAAATTAATATCTTGCGGGTTTTTATCTTTCAAAGGACAGGGAACGCCTTTATACAATCTGACGGGACGCAAATTAATATATTGATCAAAGTAAAATCTGATCTTTAATAATATTTCCTTTTCTAAAATGCCTGGTTTTACCCTGGGATCTCCGATAGCTCCAAAATATATAGCATCCATATCTTCTATCTCTTTTAAGGCACTGTCGGGTAATAATTCTCCGGTTCTTAGATAACGTTCAGAACCAAAAGGAAATTCAATCCAATTAATTTCTAATCCATATTGTCTGGAGGCTGCCTCAACCACCTTTTTGCCTTCTCTGACTATCTCCGGTCCAATCCCATCTCCAGGAATTAAAGCGATGTTATACACCTCTTTCTCTCCTTTCTAGCTCTTCTTTGACATATTCTCTTAAACCACCTGCAGAGATTAATTTCTGAATAAATTCAGGTAGAAGATTAGTTTTATAAACTTTATCTTTGCTTAAATTATTTATCGTTCCCTTTGTAGTGTCTATTTCTAAAAGATCACCTTCAGAACATTGATTCGTTATCTCTTCGGATTCAAATATAGGAAGGCCAATATTTATGGCATTTCTAAAAAAGATTCGGCCAAAAGATCGGGCGATAACACAAGATACTCCAGCTGCTTTTAGGGCAATAGGCGCATGTTCACGAGAGCTCCCACAGCCAAAATTTCTGCCTGCTATTATAATGTCTCCTTGGTTTATCTTTTTAATAAATTCGGAATCATAATCTTCCATACAATGCAAAGCCAATTCTTTGGGATCAGAGGTATTAAGATAACGAGCAGGGATAATGACATCGGTATCGATATTATCTTTAAATTTCCAAACTTTACCTTTAATTATCATTCTATTTCACCTCCTCAGGACTGGCTATTCTGCCTAAAATGGCAGAAGCAGCAGCAAGGGCAGGACTAGCCAGGTATATTTCGCTTTCGGGGTGCCCCATCCTTCCTACAAAATTCCGGTTGGTGGTAGAAATGGTTTTTTCTCCCTTAGCTAAAATACCCATATAACCACCCAAACAGGGACCACAAGTAGGGGTACTTACTACTCCCCCCGCAGTAATAAAGATATCGACTAAACCTTCTCGAATAGCCTGTAGGTAGACATCTTGAGTTGCTGGAATAATAATCAATCTAACTTCAGGATGAACCTGCTGTCCTTTTAGAATTTCAGCAGCTATACGCAAATCCTCTATTCTGCCATTGGTACAGGATCCGATAATTGACTGATCAATTTTAACCCCTTTTGCTTTACTGATCGGTTTAGCATTCTCCGGTAGATGAGGAAAAGCCACCTGGGGCTCAATCTTACTAACATCAATCTCTATAATTTTTTCATAATGGGCATCTATATCACTTTTGTAAATTTGGTAAGGTCTTTTGGCTCGCCCTTTTAAATATGCCAAAGTAATCTCATCCGGTTCAATAATACCGGTTTTTGCTCCTGCTTCAATAGCCATGTTACACATAGTAAAACGGCTATCCATAGAAAGACCTTTAATGACTTCCCCGCTAAATTCCATCACCTTATAATTTGCTCCGTCTACCCCAATCTTGGAAATAGTGTACAGAATCAGGTCTTTTCCGCCTACCCATTTATTTAATTTTCCAGAATA
>DASRME010000371.1:0-4699 GCA_035648095.1 Atribacterota bacterium
CATGACTTTGATTTTGATAAAGCAGAAGAGCTAATTAAGGGGGGTATTACTGCTACACTAATTAAAATACCTGAGATCAAGGCGGTTATTAAAGCAAAATTAAAACAAAAAAAGAATATTTAGTTTCGTTTTTAGTGAATCTAAAAAAATTGAAGGAGAAAAAATGTCTAAAAATATTTTAAAGATTATATTTATTTCTATCTTATTATGCTGCCTGTCAGCTTCTACCTTCTCTGTCTCTGCGGATAAAAACACTGCTGTTGATCTAACTTATGCTGATATGGAAGCTCAATTTGCCAATAATATATTTATCACTAGAGATGACGAATTTAAGGTAGTTGTAGAAAAGGATTTAGAATTAGAAGATTTGTTGGCCAAGTGTAAAAAGAAAGGATTGAAAATTGGTCTGGCTTTAGGGGGCGGCTCGGCACGAGGATTGGCTCACGTAGGTGTTATTCTAGCACTTGAAGCCTATAATATTCCTATCGATATAATCGCCGGCACCAGTATTGGTTCGGTTATTGGAGGCCTCTATGCCAGCGGAGCAACTGTTAAACAACTGGAAGAAGTGGCACTCTCCATGAAAAAGAGTAAGACCCTTTTTATGATAGACCCTGTCATTCCCCGCTCCGGGTTAATTAGTGGTGACCGTATAGAGAAAATGCTCAATCAGTTTGATATAAAAGATAAAACCTTTGATGACCTCAAGATTCCCTTCGCAGCTGTAGCTACAGATATAGAAAGCGGGGCAGAGGTGATCTTGAATCAAGGGAAAGTCATTGATGCGGTAAGGGCAAGCATTTCCATTCCCGGTATATTTACCCCGGCAAAGTACCAGGATTATTACCTGGTGGATGGAGGAGTGGTTGACCCGGTTCCGGTGGATGTAGTCAAGATGATGGGAGCTGATATTATTATTGCCGTCAGCCTCGCTAAAATAAGCCCTTATCATGCTGTCTTAATGATTGATAAAGAGACTGGCCTTTTAAAAGAGGTAGAAAATTTAGAGGATTTAAGAATAAATAAAGAGGAAAGCCCAAAATTTAAGGATACAAAGGATACGGAAGAGACTACACCTTTAGCTGATGAAGAAAAAAGTAGATTAAAACGAAAAATAGAGCAGCTTAAACTAAAATTTGAGAGTCTTAATCTCTTTGAAATAATCAATCAATCCACCGACATTATGGGAGCAAAAATTTCCGACCAAAGCCTGGAAGGGGCAGATGTAATCATCGTCCCCTTTGGAATGAAAGAAATAGATCTTTTTGATTTTGATCAAGCAGAATTACTCATTAAAGGTGGGATTATGGCTGGCCTGATTAATATACCTGAGATTAAAAGAGTAATTAAGGAAAAACTAAAGAAAAAATAGACATTATGATAACAGCTAAAAAATATATTTTAATCTTATTTATTTTGCTTATTTTGCCTGTAACATCTACTGCTGCCGCTATTGATAAATTAAATATAATCTCCGGCATAGTTCCTCATCATCTATTGGCTAAAGAGATTATTGAGGATTTTTTTAGTTATATTTCCTCCCAGGGGAAGCCCAAAACAATAGTCATATTAAGCCCGGATCATTTTCAAAGCGGAATTCTTATGGAAAGTAATTCATTTATTACTATTGCAGTAGACTCAAACGAAAAAGCATTCAGTCATTTAAAAACTGATACCTTATTGTGGGGAAAATTAGTTAAAGAAAATAAAATGACATCTAACAGCTCTGCAATTATTGCTGAACACGGAATAACTGCTCTACTCCCTTATATTAAAAAATATTTTCCTGAAACGAATATTTTACCCATTCTGATACCTGCTGAAATTACCAAAGAACAAGTAGAACAATTGGTAAAAACAATCGATAAAAATACCCTTCTCGATACTATTATTGTTGCCAGTGTAGACTTCTCTCACTATCTTCCTCCTCAGGCAGCTAATTTTCATGATACAAAAAGTATCCGGGTTTTATTAAATTTTGAGGAAGAAAATTTTAAAAACATAGAGGTTGATTGCTGGCAGGCTCTGTATGCAGCCAGACTTTTTGCTAAACTAAAACAGAAAGAAACCTATCACATTATTGCTCATAAAAATTCTGCTGATTTTTTAAATTTAGAATTAGAAGAAACCACTTCTTATTTTAGCGTAGTCTTTGAAAAGGATGAAGCTAAAAATAATATTTATAGCTCAACGATTGACAATTTTCCCAAGGCAGTAAAAACTGTTTTATTGGTAGGAGATATTATGTTAGATAGAGGCGTAGAAGATTTGATGAAGCAAAACAGTATTTATTATCCTTTTCATAAAATCAGTCATTTCTTAAGAGGGATAGATATTGTTTTCGGAAATTTAGAAGGTCCTGTAGTAGAAAATCCCCCGGAATTTCCAGATGATTCTTTAAAATTCGCTTTTAACCCAAAAGCAATGAAAGGAGCTTCCTGGAGTCATTTCAATTTATTTTCCCTGGCCAATAATCATACTCCGGATATGGGAAAAGAAGGAGTGGAAGAAACAAAAAAGTGGTTAGGAAAATATGGAATAGATTTTGTAGGCAATCCTCTTTCTGATAGTTCGGATAATCTTAGTTCTTCTTTTATTAGGGATAACATAACTTTTTTAGCTTTTAATCAAATCTTTCCCTTCATGGATAAAGAAGAAGAAATGATGAAAGCAATAAAAACGGTCAAATCTTTAAATCCCGATAATTTTTTAATCGTAAGTATGCATTGGGGTGAAGAATATAAATTAATCAGCTCTCCTATCCAACAAGGATTAGCCCATAAAATAATTGAAGCGGGAGCGAATTTAATCATTGGCCATCACCCTCATGTTGTACAGAACATTGAAAAATATCAGGGGAAATTAATCTTTTATTCCCTGGGAAATTTTATCTTTGACCAATATTTTTCTCCCGAAACCCAGCAAGGTTTAGCGATAGGATTGGAAATTTATCCTGATAGACTGGTTTGTCGACTTTTCCCCTTCCAAATTAATTTCAGCCAGCCTGTATTAATATCACAGAATAAAGCCAGTGAATTTTTAATACAAATAACTGAACGCTCAGATGATAAGTTGGTAGATGAAATAAAGGGTGGTATAATAAAAATCGAAAGGTGATGATAATCATGTCAAATTTATTTTGTAAATTAAATTTTAAAAATATAAAAAGACAAAATAGTATCAATTTATTAAAAGTCATTTTAGTTTTTTTAATCTCTATTGCCTTCTTCGCTTGTGCGGGTAATGTCTTAGGCGGAGTGATCCCAACCAAACCACTCATTGAAGCGAATGATATGCTGCCGAAAGAATTAGAAGTTACTCCCGGCGTTCCTGCCTATTCTTTACCTTTGAACATGACAAATATGAATAATTTTCAAGATTTTTCTGAAAAAATAAACCTTAGTTCCGAAGCCCTTTCTCTCTTTAAAAAGAATGGCTTCGTAGTTATTCCTACTCCTCTTGATATTGGAGAACAAGAAATATTTCTTATGTCTTCGCGACAGAATGCATACCCCAAAGATGATTTCGTAGCTTATTATAAAGCTATCAGAGAAATAGATTTACCCATTTTTATCACCACCGATTCTCTTTTACATTATTATCATATCTTCTTTGACACTACCTTGATGAAATTAGAAAGAGACCTCTTCTACCAGGATGTATGGGCGGTAAGTAAAAATTTATTGGAAGAGTCTCTGGAAGAATATCATAAAAATAGCGGGGATTTAAAAGAAGCAGCCAAAAGGAATGTGGCTTATCTTTCCGTGGCTTTAGAACTTTTAAAACCAAAGACAAATCAGATAATGAGTGAGGAGACTTTGAAGGAGGAATATTGCAATTCAGAAATGGATCCGGAAGTTTGCAAAATGTTCATAGAGGGAGTAAAGCAATCTTATGGGGAGAAAGCCAGTTTTAAATATTTTAGTGAAGCAGAACTTAAGCAATATAGTTTTGAAATACCAGATATAGTAAAAGAACTGACGGAAAAAGAAATAGAGTTAATTGAAGAGCATAAAGGCTGGGAATATTCCCCAATATTTATTTATCAGGAAGATTATTCCCAATATATCCCCCGAGGTCATTACACTAAATCAGAAAAACTTAAGAATTACTTTAAAGCCTTAATGTGGTATGGAAGAATCACCGCTTTAATAGAAGGGTCTCCCCTTTTATCTCCTGGAGAATCTGTCTGTACCGGTAATATGGGCGGAATAGTATCTG
Source organism: Atribacterota bacterium (assembly GCA_035648095.1). Lineage (GTDB taxonomy): Bacteria > Atribacterota > Phoenicimicrobiia > Phoenicimicrobiales > Phoenicimicrobiaceae > Sediminicultor. The sequence goes on from DASRME010000371.1 coordinate 4,222, forward strand.
AATATGATGCCCGAATTCAAACCCTGCAAGCCTTCTTATTGGCTAACCAATTTTCTCAGAGTCGAGACCTTCAGGAAAGATGGAACAGAATATATACTATTACTTCTTTTCTGGTGGGATTTTCCGATGATTTAGGTCCTAACGAATACAATGAAGTGTTAACACAATTATTTAAAGATGAAATAGATTCCCAAAAAATAGGGGAAAAATATTTGGAACTCAAAGAAGCGCTCTTAGATTATCCTTATAATCCAAAAATCTACAGTGGGTTAGGGGCTTGTGAATTATTAATGCCCTGCCCTCCTCTTTCCGAGGAAAAAATTCAGGCTTTAAGATTACAGGCTAAAGAACTTCTGGAAAAAACCAAAGGATTTAGATTAATGGGTCAAAGATTTACTTTAGACTCCTGGCTTTTCTCCGAAATTATTTCACCTTATAGTGGTGAATACATAGGACCAAAACCTTCCTTACCAACCGA
>DASRME010000372.1:0-2712 GCA_035648095.1 Atribacterota bacterium
AAGGAATATAAAATTTCTCAAAATGATGAACCTATTTATAGAATTGATATTGATGATCAAATAAGAATAAATAGTCTTTATAAAATAATTAATGAAAGTTCAACAGATCCAATTTTTCCACCAACTTTATTTTCATATTATAATCAAAATGAGGATGAAGATTTTCCTCTTATAAAACGAAACTTTGGTGCAATCAATGAATTAATTACTCCAAATAGAATTCCTTCTGAAGTGAAAACACTTAGACTTGATGGAAATTATACTTTTGCCCAAGTATTAAAAAAAATGTCATCAATAAGAAACATTATAACGCCTATGCAGCTTTCCGAGATAAGATCACAGTATTATGAACCAAAATACTTTTATGGAAATAATTTCTTCGCATTGATTATTGGAGATGATATATGGGACTTTTTGTATTTTTGGAATAGAAATATAATTTTGCCAAGTTTTAGAAGGAAAATGATATCTCAACTTTGCCTCCCTTTGTGGGCAATAGAATCAGATGAGCAGAGAATTGCTGTAAGAGATTTTATTTCAAGGACATTTTGGCCTAATGGGAATTCTGGGGTTACTGTACTTTTAGTGTCACATGAAGTTAATGAATCAACTCTTATCGATATAGGTAGTAGCCTATTAAAGGGTTCGCAATTGTATCGTGAAGTTAAGATAATAAAGCCAAATACTTTTGCTTCTGTTCAAATAGGGCCTATCGTAAAAAATTTGTCAATTTCAAAACATTTTCAATTAATTGATTCCAGATCTACTTTAGAAAATGTTTTCCCACCATTTTTAGATAATGCTTTTATAAGTAATTCCTTTGTAAGCAAAAAGTGGATGCTAGATTTTCAAATAGAATATCGTCCTGAAAAATTTTCATATATAAATATTTCATATTATTGGAATCTTCCGAAAAAATTGAATATTTCAAGATATTTTATTAACAGTATTCCTGGTAGAATTACAAATGGTGGCTGGCTTTCTTTTGAAATGAATAGTAATAAAAAAATTATTGAATTAAATATTCCAAGTGATTTTTCAGTAATTAGTTCATATCTTATAGGTTGTGATACCCCATATTATACTGATGATGCTAGAAAAGATTTTTTAAAGAAAAAGGAAAATGAAAAAGTAAAGAAAAAAATAGGAAAATCTGATAAGGGAAGTTATGCAAGGGGTGTGATAAAGAAATTTCCCAGTCTTTGGCATTTGGGTGGATTTTTAGAAAATAGATTTTGGAGAAGAGTATTGGAAGATCTATGTCATGTAACACCTGAAACAAAAGAAAAATTACTTGAACCAATTGTAAATAAGATAAATAAAGTTGACTCAAATAATTGGATTGAATTATCTAAGAAAAATAAGGAAAAACAAAAATGGCTTGCCGATTTTATATTAACTACTGCGAAAAAATTACATTCAAAGGAAGCTAAAATATCTTTTAATGATTTATTAGAAAGATTAACAGAGGAGAGAAAAGAGTTTAAAAAAAGTGCTCAAAATCCTGAACAATTTGATATATCTGAAGAAACAAATAGGGGGGACCTAATAGATTCTTTAAATAGCTTAGTTTCAAAAGAGGTCTTTGAACAGGGGATAGAAATTACTTGTAATTATTGCGGTTCTACCTTTTGGTACGGACTTGAAGAGTTAAAAAGAGAAGTTCTTTGCCATGGTTGCCAGTCAATATTGAGAGTTGAGGTGGAAAGTCCTTGGATATACAAACTTAATGATTTAATTAGAAATGCAATTAGTTTTCATGGAGTTTTCCCGGTAGTGTGGGTACTGAGAAAGTTATTATTCATAACTCCTTTATCTTTTATTTACTTACCAGGTGTTTGTTTATACGAAGAGTATACCTCTCCATCTCCATATGCTGAAATAGATATAGCTTGTATTGAAAATGGAAAATTTGCTATTGGAGAGATTAAAACATCTGCTGATGGTTTTAAGGATTCTGATATTAAAAAATTAATTAAAATTTGCAAGGAGATAGAACCTGATGAGGTAATTATTGGGGTTTTTTATGATAAAGAAGGCAAGATTCTAAAATTAGCTAAAAAACTTCAAAAAGAACTTGGTCCATATGGAATAGAAGTTAAATCTTTAACTCCAGAAGAATATGTATTTGATCCTTCATACCATATCGTAATTTAAGACAAAAAAATAGGGTCAGGTCTTGAAATGACACATTTTTTTAACAACAAGCAAGTATTAATGGAAAATGTGTCATTACAAGACCTGACCACAAAGTTCTACTTACTAAAAGAAAATCTCTTAAAATGGGAAGCTAACCCATAGAAAAATAGGACGTGTCTTTATTTAAATTATATTTTATTATTATAAGGACTATTAAAATTTGGAACAATATCATAAATATATTGGAATCAAAAGTATTTTTTATTTTTGTTCTCTTCCGTTACGCTTAGATAGTTATAGAGGATGTACATATGGCTGTTTATATTGTTTCAGTCAAAGCCTAAATAATAGGAAATCAGGTTTTCATAAGGGAAGTTAGGGTCAGGTCTTGTAATGACACATTATTTTTTTAACAACAAGCAAGCATTTATGAAAATGTGTCATTACAAGACCTGACCCCATTACTATTAAGAGGGTTAAGGATTTAGGCATTATTATAGATAGGCGTCCTAAGGGAAGACCTAATAAGAAAGCTGATAAATAGATGTCTGTCCCTATTGTCCCCCGTCCCTA
>DASRME010000373.1:0-3031 GCA_035648095.1 Atribacterota bacterium
CGATTAAATCTCATGAAAAATTAGAAGAGTTAACATTAATTCCATATGGCTGTACAAATTTGAGGATAACAGAATTTCCTTTGTTGGATGATTAGATATATCTAAAAAATAAATGAAAGGCTGTAAAGAATGGGCGTAATAAGTGATAAAAGAGAAAAAATTATATCAAAATCTTTTTGAAATATCTTTTACAAATATTAGAATAGAAGATAATTTTTAGATCCCCCCCAATAAAGACGTATAATAAGATATTATATTAAACACACTATTTTTAATCATCCAGTAGAAATAAAAAATATTTTTTAGATTAGACTTGAAATATTCAAACTAAAAATAATTTGCGAAAAATAGTATTTAATTGGTTTAAGAAAGGCAATTTTTATGCAAATACATAAGAAAAGAATTAAAAAAGAAGATGGGCGTTATCTAATTTATTATACATTTACTGATGAAACAAAAGAGGGAGAGGAGAACAAGGATGTTAGAGCTGAGATGGAATCCCATCCTGAAACAATGGATAATAATAGCCACTCATCGACAGGATAGGACTTATAAACCTCCGAAGGATTATTGTCCTCTTTGCCCTACAAAAAAGGGAGGCTTGTCTACGGAAGTACCGGCCGAAGATTATGATATAGTAGTTTTTGAAAATAAATTTCCTTCTTTGCAACAAGACTCACCAGAAGTAACCGAGAAAGACTCCAAATTTTTTAAACATGGCAAAGCTGAGGGAATGTGTGAGGTAGTTCTATTTACTTCTGATCATGATGGGATTATGTCAGAGAAACCCTTAAGCCGTTATATTAAACTGGTAAAGGTATGGAGAGATCGCTATCGGGAGTTAGGAGCTCAAGATTACATTGATTATGTCTTCATATTTGAAAATAAAGGAGAGGAAGTGGGGGTGACTCTTCATCATCCTCATGGTCAGATATATGCCTATCCTTTTATTCCGCCGATTATCGAACAGGAGTTGGATTCCAGTAAAGAGTATTTTAAAAAAGAGGGGGAATGTCTCTTCTGTAAGACCTTAGAAGAAGAAAAAAAAGATGGCAGACGAATTATTATTAGCAATGATTCTTTTACCGCGCTGGTGCCTTTTTCGGCTTGTTATAGTTATGAGGTGCACATTTATGTCAATAAACACCTTCCTTCTTTTAATGATTTTTCCGAAAAAGAAGAAGTTGATTTAGCGGCAATTTTAAAAACCTTGTTGATGAAATACGATAGCCTTTTTGGATTTGTCTTTCCTTATATTATGGCCATTCATCAACAACCTACTAATGGAACAGGCAAAGAATATTCCCATTTTCATATTGAATTTTATCCTCCTTATCGCACAAAAGATAAACTTAAATATTTAGCCGGAAGTGAATTAGGGGCCGGAGCTTTTATCAATAATTGCTTACCTGAGGAAAAGGCTGAAGAACTAAGGGATGCGCCACCTAAAGGAGTAGTTTACGATTAAAGGTTTCCGTATTAAAACAAAATTGATTGGAAGATTAATTATAGACATAATTGGATATAAAGTAAGAAGATAAAGAGGAGATTTCGGTGCAAGATTTGAATAAACTCTGGAAGATATTTAACGAAAAATATACTGATACTGGTTTGATTAAAGGTGCTTTTTCTGCACCCGGGAGAGTTAATCTAATTGGTGAACATACTGACTATAACGAGGGATTTGTTCTTCCTATGGCTATTGAAAAAAAGATAATTATGCTGGGTCAATTAAGAAACGATCGACTGGTTCAAGTTTTTGATCTGGTTTATAAGACTAAAATAAAATTTTCTTTAGATGCTCTAACTCCCCTAAAAGAAGATACCTGGGCTAATTACTTGATGGGCGTGATGGATGAAATACAAAAGGCAGGACATCCTTTACAAGGAGCAAATCTTATTTTTAGAAGTGATATTCCTCAGAAAGCGGGTTTGAGTTCTTCTGCCGCCTTAGAGGTGGTTACTGCCTTAACTATGGCAAAATTAAATTTATTGGAAATTAAACCGCTAGAAATGGCTCATCTTTGTCGGAGAGCAGAGAATAATTTTGTAGGCGTAGCCTGTGGCATTATGGACCAATATGTCTCCTGTTTGGGCCAAAAAAATAATGCCCTTTTTATTGATTGTAGATCTAATGATTATGAATTAGTCCCTTTTAAAGACCATAATTATCAGATAGTAATCTGTAATTCCAAAATTCAAAGAGGGTTGGTTAATTCTGAATATAATAGGAGAAGAGAAGAATGTAAAAGAGCTGCCGAATTTTTTAATCATAAATTAAAACGTGAAATCCGAGCTTTAAGAGATGTTACCATAGATGAATATAAAAGATATCAGGTGCAATTACCGGAAGTTATCGCCCGTAGGGCCAGACATGTAATTTTAGAAAATTATAGGGTTCAAGCTGGAGTACAGGCTTTAAGAGAGGAAAATTTTTTAGCCTTTGGTCAACTGATGGTGGAATCACACCAGAGTCTTAAGGAAGATTATGAGGTAAGTTGTGCTGAATTGGACCTCCTGGTGAATTTGGCCTTAAAACAGAAAGGGGTCTTGGGGGCCAGGATGACTGGTGCTGGCTTTGGTGGTTGTACCGTAAACTTAATAGAAAAAAATTACGTTGATGCCTTTGAAAAAACGATTAAGCAGGGATATAAAAAAATTACCGGTATCTTTCCGGATATATCTGTAACCCCACCTGCCGAAGGAGCTAAAGTAATAGAGTTGAAACAATAAGGAAAACATTTATGGATGAATTAGAAGTCAAAAGGAATAGGATTTACCATCTACTAAAAAATGAAAAATTTGATGGCCTTATCCTGGCTAAAAATAGTAATATTGCCTGGTTAACTGGCGGTATGGAAAATAGGATTGTTTATACCAGCGAAGAAGGGGCAGTTAAGCTAATTGTTTTAAAAGATAAGTTTTTAGTTTTGACCAATAATATTGAAGCAGAACGGATATTTAAAGAAGAGAGGTTAGGGGAAAAAGATTTCCAATTTGTAACTAACCAGTGGTACGAAAAAGATTCATT
>DASRME010000374.1:0-4361 GCA_035648095.1 Atribacterota bacterium
AATAAATAGTTAATATTAAAATTAACAAAACTTGAAATTAATTTAAAGTATAAAAATTATCTATCCAGAGGTTGAAATTATGATTAATATTATTAAAAAAATCAAAAAACATGGAATTATAAATTCCATCTGTTTATTTATTAAAATAATATTTATGAAATGTCTTATTTCGATAAAAAATTTTTGGTATCTTTATTTATTAAATATTAATAAAATAAGGAATAAAAAGGTAATAATTGGAAAAAATTGTAGGATTAATCAAAAAACATATTTTACTGGTAATGGATTAACGATTATTGAAGACAACGTAAGTTTTGGTTATAAACTAGGAGGAAATTTTAGAGGATCTGGCATTGAAATACAACCTCGTAAATCTGATGCTAAAATAATTTTACAGAAGAATATTTCAATGAATAATAATATTACAATAGTTTCAAATGAAAGCATAGTGATTGGTGAAAATTGTTTGATCGGACATGATTGTGAATTTTTAGATTCTGATGGTCACGGTATTTCTCCTGATATGAGAAGAAAGTCATCTGGTAAATGCGAACCAATAATTATAAAAAATAATGTTTGGTTTGGTAATAATTGCAAAATATTAAGAGGAACAGAAATTGGAAATAATTGTATAGTTGCTGCTGGAAGTATTGTAAAAGGAAAATTTAAAGATAATGTTATTTTAGGAGGAATACCTGCAAAGGTTATAAGAGAAATATAATAAATGGAGGTTTAATAAATGAAAGGAGTAATATTAGCTGGTGGAACAGGAACAAGGCTTTATCCTTTAACAAATGCAACTAATAAACATTTACTTCCGGTAGGTAGAGAGCCAATGATTTATAATCCTATTAAGCAATTATTATCCGCCGGAATTACCGATATATTAATTATTACCAGTAAGCAACATATGGGAGATGTGGTAAGATTATTAGGTAGTGGAAAAGAATTTGGGTGTGATTTTACTTTTAAAGTCCAAGAAGAAGCAAAGGGAATTGCTCATGCTCTTTTACTTGCTGAATATTTTGCTAATAGAGATAAAATTGTTGTAATATTAGGAGACAATATTACTACTCATAGCATTAACCCTTATGTAGATAATTTTAAAAAACAAGGTGGGGGCGCAAAAGTTTTATTAAGAAAAGTATCCGATCCGGAAAGATATGGAATAGCAGCCCTTGATGAATTAAAGGTAATCAAAATTGAAGAAAAACCAAAAAATCCCAAAACTAATTTTGCAGTGATTGGAATATATATGTATGATAATAAGGTATTTGATATTATTAAAAAAATAAAACCTTCTGCCAGAGGAGAATATGAAATAACCAGCGTGAATAATGAATATATTAAAAACGATGAATTAACTTATGATATTTTAAAGGGTGAATGGACTGATGCGGGAACATTCGAATCATTGCAATATGCAAATAAAATAGCTTTTAAATATAATAATAAAATTCAGGAAAAGAAAAGATGAAAAATTGTCGAATAATAAATTTTAAAAAAATAGGAAATAATGATATAGGTTTTTTAATTGCACTTGAGGGGAATAGAGAAATTCCTTTCGATATTAAAAGAATTTATTATATCTATAATGTTCCCAAGGAAATAAAAAGAGGTTTTCACGCTCATAAAAGATTAGAACAAGTGTTAATATGTATGAGCGGGAGCATTAAAATAAAAGCAGATAATGGAAACGAAAAAAAGATAATTGAACTTAATAGTCCAAATAAAGGATTGTATATTGGACCAGGTGTTTGGCATGAGATGTGTGATTTTAGTCAAAACTCAGTTTTGTTAGTACTAGCATCTGATTATTACAATGAGAAAGATTATATTAGAGATTATGAGAAATATTTAGAAGAAATTAGAAGAAATAAGATGACAATATATAATTCTATCATAATAAATCCAGCTGAATATTTAAAACCTGCTTATAGAATTAGTCCTTTTAGTGAAAAAAATATTATTTCAAATCATTTTTTAGATGAGTGTAATACTGTTGATTTATATTTAAAAAATAAATTTAAAAATAAAGAATTTATATATACAGAAAATGGAAGAAATGCAATTTCCATTGCTTTGAGTAAATTAAACCTATCCTCTTTAGATGAAATTACTATTTTAACAACTACTAATAACTTTTATATAAGTAGTTGTGTAACTAGTGAAATTGAAAAATTTTGTAAATGGAATAGAAAAATAAATAATAAAACAAAGGCAATTTTAATAAACCATGAATTTGGTTTTTGTTCAGAAGAATTAAAAAAAATAAAAGAATATGGACTTCCAATAATAGAAGATTTTGCTCATTCTTTTAATTCTTATGATTCTAATAAAATAGCTGGTACAGTTGGTGATTTTGCAATTTTTAGCTTATCTAAATTCTTTCCTATTCAAGTAGGTGGAATTCTATTTTTTAAAATTAAATATAATATTGCTGAAGTTGTTGATAGGTCAACAAAAGCATACATTCAAAAAGCATTATCAAATTATGTTACTTGCATTGATAAAATATCATTGAGGAGAATCAAAAATTACAACTATTTAAGTTCACTTTTTAAAACTATTAATTTGTATCCATATTTTAAGATTAAAAAAGGTGATATACCCGGGGTATTTATGTTCAAAACCAATTTAATTGATGATCTTAATGATTTAAAAAATTATATGAACAGTAATGGTGTAGAATCTAGTATATTTTATGGTAAAAATGCATATTTTATACCTTGTCATCAGAATTTATTAAAAGATGATATGAATTATTTTTATTATCTTCTCAAATTCTATATTGAAAATCAAAGGAGAATTAAAAAATGATTATAAGTAATATACAATTGGGTAAAAATATAAATGTAGATAATTCTAGTTCCATTAATAATATTAAGATTGGTAATAACGTAAAAATTGCTAAAAGATGTTCTCTCTATGGTTCAATTAATAATATATTAGAGATTGGTAAAAATACATATATTGGTATGAATACTATTATAAATGGATATGCAGCAAAGGTAAAAATAGGTGAGCATGTAAGTATTGCTCAATCGGTAAATATTATGTCAGATTCTGGCCCAAATGCAAGTAAAAAAATGCAAAAAATATTTCCACTTATAAAAGGAGAAGTGAATATTGGCGATCATTCATGGATAGGAGCAAATAGTGTAATTATGCCCAACGTGCACTTGGGTAAATATTGTGTAGTAGCAGCAAATAGCTTTGTAAACAAGAGTTTTGATTCATACTCTGTGATAGGTGGGAATCCAGCTAGGCTTTTAAGGAAACTATAATATGAAGATAATTAAATATAATAATAATTACAGGGATTTATGGAACAATTTTCTAAAAAATGCAAAAAATCAGACATTCCTTTTTAATAGAAATTTTATGGATTATCATTCAGGTAGGTTTATCGACTATTCATTAATTATTTACAACAAAAAAGGAAATCTAATATGCTGCTTCCCGGCTAATGAAAAAGATTCTGATTGTATTGTTTCACACGAAGGTCTTGCTTATGGGGCTTTTATTTTTAAAAGGGATTTGAAGCTATTAATTATTTTGGATGTAATTAAACAAATTCTAAAATATTATGATGAACGTGGATATAAGAAAATAATTTATAAGGCATTCCCACGAATATATAGTAAATTACCTTGCGATGAAGTTGACTATGCTCTTTTTATTACCAAAGCAAATTTAATTAGAAGAGATACTGCAATTGTTATTAGTAAAAAAGACAGGATTAAGTATGCTGGTAATATTAGAAGAGAAACAAATAAAGCAAAATTACATGGATGTATTATTGAAGAATCACAGAATTTCGAATTATTTTGGGATGAGTTACTTATCCCAAATTTAAACAAACGATTTAATGTTAATCCTGTGCATACTGTTGATGAAATATTGCTATTGAAATCAAGGTTCCCCGAATCAATTAAATTATTTATTTCTAAGACATTGGATGGTGAATTACTAAGTGGAACAGTTTGTTTTGTAACGGATAATGTTGTACATTTTCAATATATTGCATCTAACGATGATGGAAGAAATTCAGGTGCATTGAATTATTTATTCACTTATCTAATAGATGAGGTATTTAATAATAAACCATTTTTTGATTTTGGAGTAGTCAACGAAAATAACGGATTGTACCTAAATAAAGGTATGCTTGCTTGGAAACAAAGAATGGGAGGAAGAACAGTTTCACATGACTTCTATGAAATAAATACTACGGATTGGAAAAACATTGAACAATTATTATATAATGATAAAATTCTAGGTGTCGATAAATATATTGTAAAAGTATAAAAATCAAATAATTAAATTATGCAATAGTTTTTAAAGAAAAAAAACAATAAATC
>DASRME010000375.1:0-2886 GCA_035648095.1 Atribacterota bacterium
TTTAAAAGGTATACCCCGTCGATATAGCAGGTATGGGATTACCGAAGAAATTTTTTTAAATAAATTAAAAATATTGCCTCCGCCCCAGGCAGTATTAATTACTTCGATAATGACCTATTGGTATCCCGGGGTGTTCAGGGTGATAGAAATAATAAAAGAAATTTTTCCCGGCGTTCCCATAATCCTGGGAGGCATTTACGCTACTTTGTGTTTTGAGCATGCTTCTAAATTTTCCGGGGCTGATTATATAGTAAAAGGAAACAATATAGGAGATTGCTTAAAAACATTAGAACAGCTTGGCGGAATCAAGCATGATGATCTAAAATACGAAAAAGGGTTAGATTCTCTGCCTTATCCGGCCTGGGAGTTCTATTCTAATCTTGATTATATTTGTATCTTATCCTCTCGGGGTTGCACCTATCGCTGCAGCTATTGTGCTTCTTTTAAAATAAATCCCAAGCTGGAGTTCAGAAACCCTGAAGAGGTTGTCAAAGAAATAGAGTATTGGCATAAGAGAAGAGGAATAAAAGATTTTGTCTTTTACGATGATGCCTTATTGATAAATTCGGAAGATAATTTTATGCTTATTTTGGAGGGATTAATCCATAGAAAACTAACCGTTAGGCTTCATACGCCCAATGGCGTTCATGCCCGAATGATCAATAAAAAAATTGCCGTTAAAATGCATCAGGCAGGGGTTGAGACTATCAGGTTAGGATTTGAAACAGTAGATCCCCGGGTGCAATCAGAGACAGGTGGCAAGGTAACCAATCTTGAATTTAAAAAGGCAGTGAATTGTCTTTTGGAAGCAGGATTTAATTCTTCCCAGATCGGAGCTTATCTTTTAATCGGGATACCCGGACAGAATATGCAGGAAATTATTAATTCTATTCATTTTGTGATAGATTGTGGCGCCCATCCGCGTTTAGCAAAGTTTTCAACCATTCCGGGCACAAAAGTCTGGGGTGAAGCCAAGTCCTATTTTAACTTAGAGGGAGAGGTTGACCCCCTTTTCCATAATGATGCACTTTTGCCTTATTTGTCACCGGATATTACAGACAAAACCTTTCAGCAGATAAATTCAATAGTGAAAATATAAGCAACACAGGTTAAATATGTTATAATTAACCTAGCCAATATTTAATATATTTCAAATATTACAGATGGAGGTGATTTAAAAAATAGGTTATCCCCGAACTTTAAAAGAAAACAAAGACAAGAAATAAAAGTAGACAAAAATAGTATATACAGGATAGTAAATGTGGATATTTTATAAAACATTTAATATTACAAAGGAGGAGAAAAAAATGGAGCTGTTAAAGGTCTCATCTAAGTCGAATCCTAAAGCAGTGGCTGGTGCCTTAGCGGGAGTAATACGGGAAGAAGGGAAAGTAGAATTGCAAGCTATTGGAGCAGGGGCAGTAAATCAGACAGTTAAAGCGATTGCTATTGCTCGGGGTTTTACTGCAAGCAGCGGCATTGATTTAGTCTGTATACCAGCTTTTGTAGATATAGAAATTGAAGGAGAAGAGAGGACCGCTATTAAATTTTTAGTCAAACCCGGATAAAAGATTATATGATCAATGTCACTCCAGATGAAAAGTGACCGGTAGAATTAGTAGGAAGTTATTAAAAATACGAGGGGGTAGCTTAGAAAGCAATTTATTACTAAAGTGACGTAAGAGAAAAAGAAGATTTAAAAAATATTGTGGTAAAGGAGGAAAGTGAAGATTGGTATGGATAAAAAAGCGGAAAAAAAAGAGAAAATAGAGGACCAAAGTACTCAGAAAAATGAAATAATAGCTGAGGAAAAAAAGAAAGAGGAAAAAAAAGAAGAAATAGTTAAAGCCAAAGAAATTTTAGGAGAAGTTAATATTGTACCAGAGGTAATAGCGACCATCATTAGCAGAACAGTCATCGACATACCGGGTGTAGCTGGATTGGCTACTCGTGCTAAAGGAGGGATAGGGACTTTGTTGGGGACCAAGGAATTAGAAAAAGGGATAAATGTTGATCTTAAAGAAAACAAAGAAGTTTCTACCTCTATTTCGGTTATTTTAGAGTATGGTTCCATAATAATTGATGTGGCTAAAGAGATTCAGAAGAAAGTGAAAGAAGAATTAGAGGCTAAGACCGGACTTAAAGTTACCGGGATAAATGTAAACATTCAGGGTGTACATATTGAAGAAAAGAAATAGTTAATCAAAAAAGAAATAGGCCTACCAGGTTTTAAGAAATTACCTAAATAGGCCTATTTATCATCAAATTTAATAATATAATTATACAATATTATTATTTTACTTTCTCTTTCAATTCCTTGCCTGCTTTGAAGAAAGGTACATTCATGGCAGATACTTGGATTTTTTCGCCACTACGTGGATTTCTTGCCATTCGAGCAGCTCTTTTTCTTATACCAAAAGTTCCGAAACCTACTAATCTAACAGCATCACCCTTGGCTAAGCAATCAGCAACGCTCTCGAATACACATTCGACAGCTTTTTTAGCTTCCCGCTTAGTACAACTAACCTCATTTGCTACCATATCAATTAATTCGCCCTTGTTCATTCTTTTCACCTCCTTTCATTTTTGAAACGGAATATCCCGCAAAATGGGTAAAATGCAATTATTCCTAAGTATCTCATATCTGTTACTTATATAGTATACGACACGTATTTTAAAAATCCTTCTTTTTTTAGAAATTATTTTTAATTTTTTTATAAAAAATAGCACTTTCAAGCATTTTTTAATCAATTTGGTTCAATCTGGCATCTAAAAAAAATAAATTTCACATAAAATAGGGATAGCTTAGATCATTATAAAAGAAAATAGTTGATATGTAAAGCATTCTAATCATGTTGAGAGTCACTTAGTTACAAAAATATTCCC
>DASRME010000376.1:0-6393 GCA_035648095.1 Atribacterota bacterium
GGATATATTAACCGAAGAAAATACTGTCCGGATTATGAATTTACATAAAGCTAAAGGGCTGGAATCTCCGGTGGTATTTTTAGCTATTCCTTATAATACCACTACCCATGAGCCAACTTATTATATTGAAAGAACAGGGCCGGAAGCGCATGGTCATTTTTTAGTCTACCGTTCTAATACTTATAACAAAGGAAAAGGGAAACGACTGGCTCAACCAAGGCGTTGGGAGGATTATCGCCAAACCGAAATCTCTTATAATGAAGCAGAAGATATCCGTCTGCTCTATGTGGCGGCAACTCGGGCCAGGAATCTCCTGATTATTAGTAGTCTGGATCATCAGAGCAATAAGAGTAATCCCTGGTATCCTTTATTGAAAAATATTAAAGAGGAGATGAACATGACCGTTCCGGAAGCAGGATTGCCCGAGGCAGGAAGGAAAGAAAAAGAGAAGAAAGAGGAATCTTTGTTTGATGGCTATGAGGAGATTCAAAAAGAATGTGGGCAGTGGACGAAAGATTTATCAAAAAGCAGTTATTATGAAAAAAAGCCAACTGATTTTAAAGATGAAGAAAAACACCGAAAGATTGCCACGGTTGATGTCGGTGGCACTGCCTGGGGGAGTGCCGTTCATAAAATTTTTGATTATTTAATTAAAGAAGACCCCGATGAGCAGTTATTGTCTTTACATATAGAAAAAGCCCTGGAAAAACAGGGGATATCTCTAAAGAGAAAAGTAGAGTTAGAGGATCTGGTTAAAAAGTTTAAAAAGTGCGATTTATATCAGCGCCTAAAAAAAGCAGAACTTAAATATAGTGAAGTCCCTTTTACCATAAATATTGGACCCGCTCATCCTCTTTATACCGAATTAGCCGGGCAAGATTTCCGTCCGGTTATTCTATCAGGAACTATTGACCTGATCTTTAAAGAAATCGATGGCTGGGTAGTAGTAGATTATAAGACCGACCGACCGAAGGATAAGAAGGATTATCCTGAATTAGTCAGGGTTTACCAAAAGCAAATTGATATTTACAGCCAGGTATGGCAGGATATTACCGGAGAACAGGTGAAACAAAGCAGCATCTATTTTATTGATTAGTTGCCGGTCTGTGTCGGTTATCTGGTAAAATTATGGTAATGCATTGTAAAAAAAAATTATAAAAAAAGAAGGATTTTAAATAAAAACATAGTATATTAATAATATCAGCGATTTTTTCAATATTCGAGAGTCCTTTATAAATGAGCCGGGCGAATATATATTATGGTACAGAGAACCGTTCTCTGCACAACTACAAAGATGGGGTGAGAGTGCTTTAAAATGAAAATTCAAATAAAATATTTAAATGGTACTCGATTTAAACGCTTTATTTTAAATTCTGCTCAACGAATAAATCAAATGGAGCAGTATCTGAATGATATTAATGTTTTTCCGGTAGCCGATGGGGATACAGGTACCAATATGGCTGCTACTATGAATAGCATTGTTGAAGAGATTAACAAATGTAAAGAATCTTCTTTTGCTAAGATTAGTAGTGTTATTGCTGATTCGGCTTTGACCGGAGCACGGGGTAACTCCGGAGCTATCCTGGCTCAATTTTTTCAAGGCCTGGCAGAAGCAACAAAGGATAAAGTACGCCTAAGCACAGAAACCTTTGCCCAAGCTGCCACTAAGGCAGCAGAACAAGCTCGGAAAGCCATTTCGCACCCCCAGGAAGGTACGATTATTACAGTCATGAAGGATTGGGCAAACCATCTTGCGGAAAACGCTCACCACACCCCTGATTTTGTCGAACTTTTTAAAAAATCATTATCTAAAGCAAAGGATTCTTTAGCCAAAACACCCGATAAACTACTGATATTAAAAAAGGCAGGCGTCGTCGATGCCGGAGCCCAGGGTTTTGTCAATATATTAGAGGGAATAGTCAATTTTATTGAATATGGTAGAATTAAATCATTAAAAGCAATTGCTTCTACTGCCAATAAAATGAGGAGTTTTAATTTAGATAAAGTTAATTCCGGAATTAATTTTCAATTCTGTGCTGAATGCTTATTAGAAGGTAATGACTTAGACTTGGAAACCATTAAACAAAAAATTGATTTTTTAGGGGATTCACTGATTGTTGCCGGTTCTGTAAATAGAGCTCATATCCATATTCACACTGATAAACCAGAAGATGTTTTTACTGAATTATCCGAATTCGGAACCATAGCGAAAACCAAAGTTGATGACATGCACAAACAACATATCAAGATTAAACTTGATACTCACACTAAAAGTGTCGGATTAATGACTGATTCAACCTGTGATCTACCGCCAGAGATAATTAAAAAGTATAATATTCACGTTGTGCCTATAGCGATTCAAGTTGGGAATAAGAGTTATTTAGATCAAGTAGAAATTAAACCAAAAGATTTTATTCATATTTTAGAGACTTCTAATGAAAAACTATCTACTTCTCAACCTCCCCCAGCTTTTTTTACAGAAGCTTATAATAAAATTGCACTAAAATACGAATCGATCATCTCTTTACATATTTCTGAAAAATTAAGCGGAACGATTCAGGGTGCGCGCATAGGTTGCAAGGCTATGAAGTACAGTAATAAAATTCACGTTGTCGATAGCAAAACAAGTTCTGTTGCTTTAGGATTGTTAGTTGTTGAGGCGGCTCAATTAATTCAAGAAAGGTTTAATCTTAAAGAGATCATTGATCGAATAAAAATCGCTGCTGACAATGTTAAAATCTTTATCAGTATACCTACTTTGAAATATCTGATGCGTAGTGGGCGATTGAATAAAACGAAAGGATTTTTAGGTACACTTTTTAACTTGAAACCTATTTTGACTATAAATGCTGATGGAAATATTGTCGAAGCAGCTAAAGTGATGGGACAAAAAAGAGTTATTTATAAGACGGTAGATTTGGCAATTCAATTTGCTAAAAGAGTTAAAAATCCCCGTTTTGCTATTGCTCATGTAGCAACACCTGAACTGGCTCAGTGGTATAGTGATAAAATTCGAGCCATCTTTCATTCCTCAAAAGTAATGATTGCCGAAGCATCCCCCGCTTTAAGTATACACATTGGTATTGGTGGAGCCGCTATCGCAGTCCTGGGGGATTCTTAGAAAATGGCAAAGGAGCGTTATCCTCTATCGTCTTTTATAAGACAAAAATATTTCTATAAAAAGAAAGGTTAAAGATAAGGTTTTTGATATAAAAGTAAGTAATATTTATATTATACGTAATAAATAGGCGGTGATAGGCAGGATATGAAAAAAACATTAAAAAACATTTTAGATTGGTTAGAAACAAAAGTAAGCTATGCTGATTTAAGATTTGTTCAAACCGAAGAGGAAAACATCGAAGTAGAAAATGGCATTTTATCTTCCTACAATGTTTCAACTAATCAAGGAGTAGGGATACGAGTATTGGCAGACGGTGCCTGGGGATTTGCTGCCTCTAATAATTTAGATAAAATATCTTTACAGGAAACAGCCGCTAAGGCTTTAGATATTGCTCGAGCCTCTGCTCTTACAAAAAAAGAAGATATTAGACTTGCTTATGAGGATAAACATATCGACACTTATATTACTCCAATAGTTAAAAATCCTTTCCAGATTAGTCCATCAGAAAAGATAGATCTGTTAGTAAGATCTACTAAAACTATGTTAAAAGATAAAGTAAAGAAAAGTGAAGGTTCGCTTAATTTTTATATGACCCATAAAATATTTATATCTTCCGAAGGTTCTGAAATTGAACAGACTATATTTGAATCCGGAGGTGGGATTGCTGCCTATTCTATCGGTGAAGGAGATTTTCAAAAACGTTCCTATCCTTCCAGTTTTGGAGGGGATTACGCTACGCGGGGTTATGAATTTATTGAAGAGATGAATCTATTGGAAAATGCAGAAAGAGTCACAGAAGAGGCTAATCAATTATTGGCTGCTCCTCCTGTCCCTGAAGGGATAAGGGATATTGTATTAGGGGGATCTCAACTTGCACTTCAGGTCCATGAATCCTGCGGACATCCTGTAGAATTGGATAGGGTTTTGGGGAAAGAAATTAGCTTAGCCGGAGGAAGTTTTTTAACTCTGGATAAATTAAATCACTTCACCTACGGAAGTCCGGAGGTAACGATAGTGGCTGATGCAACTGTTCCGGGAGGATTAGGCACTTTTGGTTATGATGACGAAGGTGTCCCCGCCTCAAAAAGTTTTCTGGTGAATAAAGGAAAATTTGTAGGTTATTTAACATCCAGAGAAGATGCCTTTAAATTGGGATTGAAAAGTAATGGTGCTGCCCGGGCAGAAAATTGGAACAGGATACCTCTGGTTAGGATGACTAATATCAATTTACTCCCGGGAAATTTGGAGCTGGATAAGCTAATCGGAGATATAAAGGAAGGTCTATATTTAGATGATAACAAGAGCTGGAGTATAGACGATAAGAGGATAAACTTCCAATTTGGCACGGAGATTGCCAGAGAAATAAAAAATGGAAAATTAGGAAAAATTTATAAAAACGCAGTCTACCAAGGAATAACACCGGAGTTTTGGAAATCTTGTGATGGAATAAGTTCTGAAAAATATTGGCATGTCTGGGGAGTACCAAATTGTGGCAAAGGGCAGCCGGAGCAAGCAATGCATGTCGCACATGGCACATCCCCTGCGAGATTCAGAAAGGTAAAGGTAGGTGCTTCCAAATGAAAGATATGAATTCTGGAAAAAAACTTGTTAACAAAGTTAAAAATATTCTTAAAAATTACGATTTTGAAATAATTGCTTCAGAGAGTAGAAGTGAGCTTACCAGATTTGCAGAATCTTACATTCACCAAAATGTAGCGGAATCCGATCTGAATTTAACCGTAAAGATAATAAACGAAGATAGAATCGGTGCAGTGCAAATGAACAGTATTGACGAGAACACTCTATTAAAAAATATAGAAAAGGCAATTGAAGTAAACAAAATTACCCCAAAATTAGATTACCATTATCATTTGGTAACACCTCAATCATATAAAATAAAAAGCAAATATTCTAAAGATACTGCCAATTTTACCCCTTTAAATCGAGCCCAATTAGTCAGTCAACTGATAAAAGGGGTAAATAAAAGAGGGTATGAAGCAGCGGGAGCCTTTAAAACAGAAGAATCTACCCTCATGGTAGCCAATTCAGAAGGAGTGTTTGCCTTTGACCGGGGGACCAAAGTAGATTTCAATTGTGTTATCACCCGGGATAATTCTACTGCCCATACCCTGTTTATAGACAGTGATATTAATAATTTTAATATAGATAAAATAACCGATGAATTATTAGCGACTGCTTTAAAAAATGTAGAGCAGATTGAGATTGAGCCGGGGGTCTATACGGTTATTCTATCTCCGGAAGCCGTTGCGGAAATCTTAAACCATACCGGCTATACTGCTTTTAATGGTAAAACGATTATGGAGGGCAAGAGCTTTATCTGCAACAATCAAGGTAAGAGGATTTTTCCGGAGACTATTACTGTGTCTGACGATCCTTTTGATGAACTTACCATGCCCATACCTTTTGATTTAGTGGGGTATCCTAGGGAAAAGACATATTTTATTAAAGATGGGATAGTCAAAGACGGCGTTTATGACCATCTTACCGCTCTAAAATACAATAGAAAATGTACCGGGAATACTTTATCACCAGAACAGGCTTCTTTTGGAGCACTCCCTTTTAATCTGGTGATGAAAGAAGGAGATAGTACTATTGATGAAATGATTTCCGGCACCAACAAGGGTATCTATATTTCCCGATTACACTATGTTAATATACTCAATCCTATGAGTATTCAATTAACCGGGATGACCAGAGACGGTACTTTCCTGATAGAAGACGGTAAGCGGGTAAAAGCAATCAAAAATATGAGATTTAATACCAGCGTAGTGGATATGTTAAAGGCAGTAGATATGATATCAAAAGAAAGACAGATAAAAGAAGGATTTATCGGCCCAACCGTTGCCCCATATCTCAGAACCAACCATTTCACTTTTTCCAGTAAAACAAGCTTCTAGAAAAACAGGAGACAGGGGACGCTCGTTCTGTATTAGCAATGATTTTAAATTTTAAACACAGAAAATTGTTCCCTATATTATAATTTTATTTTACTGAAGCGATAAAGATATCACCAATAGCCAGGAGGTCATCTTTTTTTGGCTTTTTTCCTTGGGATACATTTTCAAAAATAGCTCTTCCCAGGGCAGCAATCAGGGAATATAAAAATTGATCTCCGCTCACTTTTTTACCGGAAGATAAATTGACTTCTCCAAACAGGTCGCCTGCTTTCTTCTGGTTTTTTCTTAATTTTTCGAAGAGTTCATTGATCTTCTTCTTGCTCTCTTCCTTATGCATAAAATCATAGCTGATTC
>DASRME010000377.1:0-2888 GCA_035648095.1 Atribacterota bacterium
AATCAATTTGGTTCAATCTGGCATCTAAAAAAAATAAATTTCACATAAAATAGGGATAGCTTAGATCATTATAAAAGAAAATAGTTGATATGTAAAGCATTCTAATCATGTTGAGAGTCACTTAGTTACAAAAATATTCCCCAAGGTCTATAGTGAGATTCGGTCTTTATGTGTTATAATAAAAAATAAATGGATAGGTAGTAGGTAGAAACCAATTTAATTTCCTGTTATGTATCGAGCAAGTGAGATAAGAGAAGTTTACTAACTTAAAAATATTTTTCTATTTAATAAATGAATAAATAGACAAGAGAGATGCCTGTCCTGCTAACGACTAACGATTATTCACTATAGACAAAATAAAAAGGAGGATTTAAAAGATGTTAAGAAGTGTATTGTTTAAAAAGAGAGGGAAAATATTTGGCTGCATTTTTATTACTTTAATAGTATTTTTTTTGTTAAGTATTTACGGGATTAATTTTGCCCAAAGCACCCATCCAGAGGAAATCGAAAAGATGAAAAGCATTCAAATTATCAATCCTCAATCACCATTTTCTCTTAAATTATCGCTGGATAAACAGGGGGATGCTACCTATACGCCCGGGGAGAGGATTAAAATTTTCTTCCAGGTTTCTCAAGATTCCTTTGTAACTCTTTATAGCTATGATATCGAAGGTAGAGTGAAAATCATCTTCCCCAACCAGTATTCACCAAATGATTTTGCAAAAACAGGACAAACTTATTCCATTGATGGACTGATTGACCCAAATACCAGACCGGGGATTGAATATGTTCAGGGATTTGCTACTTCCAGGGAGCTACTAATTACTGATAAAGAAAAAAATCTAATTTCTAAAGAGTTTATGCCATCAGTGAGTAAGGATTATAAAAGCCATACTAATACCATTAAGGGCATCATAGTGAACTTACCTCCCAATTCCTGGGCTTCGAGTAATCTATTAAGTTATACGGTAAGGCCAATTACTCCACCTCCGCCTCCTCCTGCTAATTATGGCAGGATTATAGTCACTTCCCAACCTCAAGGGGCCAAAGTATATCTGGACAATGTTCAACGGGGAATGACTCCCTTAAATTTGGATAGGGTTGCTACAGGCCAACATCAGATTAAGTTGGCTATGACTGGTTATCAGGATTGGAGTAATTATGTCTCAGTTTCACCTTCTCAGACTATTTCAGTTTCTACTAATTTAATTCCTATGAATGAATATGGTTCAATCTCTATTTCCTGTAATCAGGGTAGTGCTGAGATATTTTTGGACGGAATCCATAGAGACAGAACTTATTCGGGTAGGTCAGTAGTATTAGAAAATGTAGAAAAAGGATATCATGAACTCCTTGTAACTAAAATAGGCTATAAAGATTGGAGCAAAAGGGTATATGTTTCATCTTCTCAAACTACAAAAACTGTAGTTAATTTAGTTAGCCAGGTAATTGATGGTTCAATCTCTGTTTACTGTAATCAAGGTAACGCTAAAATTAATTTAGATGGAAACTATATAAAACGAACTTCTGCTAATAAATCGGTAGAGCTAAACAATATTGCAGAAGGTTACCACGAATTATTAATCACCAAAGATGGCTATCAGGATTGGGTTAGCACCATCATGGTTGCAACCAACCAAACTTATATGGTCTCTGCTTATTTAGCCCCTGAAATCAACTATAATGGCTCTATTGCTGTTTACTGTAATGTAAATGGAGCAAAAATATTTTTAAATGGGACCTATAAGGCAGCAACTCTGTCTTCTCAGGCAAAAATATTGGAGGAAATTACAGAAGGGGAATATGAAATTACTCTAGTTAAGGATGGATATAGAACCTGGGTACAAGATATTTGGGTATATGCCGGTCAGGCTGCTTCTCTCTCTGTTGAGATGAATAAGATAGAGTAATAAAGTAATTTTAATGAAAAATACCTAAAGTTAAAAGCAGATTAGAGTAACTTCTAATCTGCTTTTAACTAAAGCTTAATTTTTTCGTTATTTTAATTGAATCAATTTCCTTATTAATTTTTTATTAATAACCAATCGGTTATTTTTTTGCTTTTTAAATCTAAGTAGATTTACAAGATGGAGGAATCAATAAATATGAATGAAGCAATAGATGTAGTCATCATCGGAGGAGGGCCTGGCGGCTATGTAGCTGCCATAAAAGCCGCCCATTTAGGACTGAAAGCCGTTCTTATAGAAAAGGATAAACTAGGAGGAGTCTGTTTAAATTGGGGTTGTATTCCTACCAAAGCTTTGGTAAGTACTGCAGAACTGATCAATCATCTCCAAAGGGCAGAGGAATTCGGGATTCAAGTGAAAGATTATGCTATCGATTTTCCTGCCATAATGAAAAGGAAAGACATGATAACCCAAAGATTGTCCTCTGGAGTAGGACAGTTGATGAAAGCTAATCAGGTAAGGGTAATAAAAGGAGAAGGGCAAATCATTGAACCGGGGAAAGTGGAAATTATCGGTACGACAGGAGAAAAAGAAATGATAGAAACCAAAAATATCATTATTGCTACCGGTTCAAAGGTGATGAGACTTCCTATTCCGGGTATAGATAGTGAAGGGGTGATCACCAGTGATGGAGCCCTATCCTTGAGTGAATTGCCCTCCAGGATGTTAATTATCGGAGGAGGAGTAGTGGGTATAGAATTCGCCGGTATCTTTAAGGCTTTGGGGGTGGAAGTTACTGTCGTTGAGATGCTCCCCAGGATCCTACTCCCCATAGATGAAGAGATAGCCTTCAGGCTTACTCAACTCCTGAAAAGAAAAGGGATTGAAATTCTTACTGATTCCAAGGTAAAGGAGATAAAGAAGAACCATCAGAATTTAGAAGTTCTGATTTCCACCTCTGATGGAGAAAAAAAATTAGAG
>DASRME010000378.1:0-2061 GCA_035648095.1 Atribacterota bacterium
CCTCTTTAAATCCACATTTCTTATAACAGCGTATACCTCTCTGATTATAATCGAAGACGCGAAGATATACTTTATTCAAATTCATCTGATTAAAGGCATGATTAAGCAAGGTCTTTATAGCATCTGAGCCATAACCCTTGTCCCAATATTCTTTATTACCAATGACAATTCCCAATTCCGCATTTCTATTCTTCCAATCAATTTTATGTAAACTAATCTGACCTATATACTCTATCTCTTCAGTTTCTATAACCAAGTTTTTCTCTGTATCATTATAGTTTATCGCTCTTTCTAAAAACTTTTCCTCTTCCGCCCGAGAAATCGGATAGAGAAAGGCAGATAAATATTTAGTAACTTCCCGGTCGTTCACCCATTTCATTATCTCTTCCAGATCTTTTCCCTCTAAAGCTCTCAAATTAACCAATTTCCCTTTAAGCATACTCTTCTCTCTCCTAAAGGTAAACTTTGGTGCCTGGCACGAAAGTTTACGTTTTTAAAAAATAAATAATTATTTTTCCTATTATAGCAGGAATTTTAAATTATTTGTAGAAGATATAGAAAAGGAAGGAGGATTTCTTAATGGTTAATAAATTAAAAATAGCTTGTCTTCAAATAAGCGCAAGAGAATATGAGGATAGATACGAAAATAAAGAAAATATCTTGAGAATGATTGATAAGGCAGCTGATGTACACCCTCAATTAATGGTTTTACCAGAGTGTGCCTATCCTGCCTATTACATTTCTCCACTTATGGTAAAAAACTCTTTAGAATTCCAGAAATCAACTCTGGAACTAATTTCCGAAGTGAAACAAAGGGCTAAACTGTATAAATGCACTATAGCTTTAGGGATAGTTGAAACTGACCTGATCAAAAATATTTTTTATAATTCTGCTTTGCTTATTAATCCGGAAGGTCAGGAAATAATCCGCTTCCGGAAATCTTATCTCTGGCATTTCGATTCCCATTGGTTCTGTGCTGGTGATCAATATCCTGTATTTGAGACCGAATTCGGAAAGGTAGGTGTGTTTATCTGTGCTGATGGACGACTTCCCGAAATAGTCCGTTGTTTAAGCTTGCAAGGAGCTGACATCTTAATTGACCTTACCAATTGGGTCACCTCAGGTTTTGAGAAAGAAACCCTTTCTAACCCTCAGGTAGAATATATGATTCCAACACGAGCCCTGGAAAATCGAGTATGGATCATTGCCTCTAATAAAGTGGGAATGGAGGCAAAGAGTATATTATATTGTGGAAAAAGCGCTGTTTTTAATCCTGATGGTCAGATAGCTAAAATAGCTTCTTCTTGCCAGGAAGAGATTCTCTTTTATGAAATTTCCCTTGAGGAAGCTTTGGATAAATCCATCGATAACCAAATTAATATAATCAATGATAGAAGACCGGAATTATATTCTGAATTGATTCAACCTACTGATACTTTGCCTGTCTATTCTATAATGAAAAAAAAGACTGGTCCTAAAAATCCAAATCCGCTTACTGCAGTAGTGCAAATAGAATTTGAAGATAATTTTAGAAAATATCTCCAAAAGATAGAATTCTTTGTAAATAATCTACTAGAACAGGAGACTGATATTATTATCTTTCCCGAATGTAATTTTATCTTCCCCGAAAATGGAGAAGAAATCATTCATAAAATCAAACAAATAACTAAAGATAGGAAAACGCTCTGCGCTATTACCCTAGTCGAAAAAGCAGACGAGTCCTATTATAAAACCACCTTTCTTATAGAATCGGGTAAGCTTCAGGGAAAATACAGAAAAACGCATTTAGAAAGAGAAGAAAAGAGTCTTTTTTCTTCTGGAGATTTAGGCCTTCCGGTATTTAGAACTTCTTATGGCTATATGGGAGTAATGATGGGTTATGAAGGTTTATTTCCTGAAATAGCCCGTATTCTAACTCTTAAAGGAGCTGATATAATTATCTGGCCCAGCAAATTTAGCAATGATAGACAGATAAACATCTGCCGCAGCAGGGGAGCAGAAAACAAAATATTTATCGCCTGTTCTAATTCTATTTCTCATCAAAGCAATGGTCATAGCTTG
>DASRME010000379.1:0-4525 GCA_035648095.1 Atribacterota bacterium
TGCTTTTTTATCTAACATTTCAAAGGTTACACTTTCTTTTAGATATATCCGGGCATCAAGTATGCTCCTTAATTTCTCATAGGGAGTCATATAATCCTGATATCTGTATTTCTTCTTTATCTTTCCTTTTTTATCCTTTACGGAAATGGGAAAGGCGCAGGGACGGTGAAAATTCAAATGTCGAGTAGATGAGTATCTCTCAACCTTAGGAACGGCTTTGTATTCCCTGTTTGCTTCCTGTTTCCTTAGGGAAGTGTCACAATATTTGTTCCATAGTTAAATGATAGCTCACCCCTCACAGAACCGGACTTGTGGTTTTCCCACATCCGGCTCTTCACTAATGCTCACCTATACACTATTAAAGATATAGATATTATGTTTGATTTTAGGTAGAGGCAAAGGATAGTATTTTAAATAGTTTATGTACTGTTTCCAATTCATGCTCTTCTTCTGGCTCCGCCTATTAATCCATTTGAATATAAGTTTAAGGGTTAACTGGTAAAAGTCTTTGATTGCAGTACCATTACCGATTATACCGTAGTATTCATAGTGTCCTCTTAATTTGGCAGATGCTATCTTCCACCACTCTTTGGTTTTAACCCTGTTCCTTATTGCCTTCAGCCAGCTATTCATCTCCTTTAAGCTTAGGGTAAACTTCTTCCTTCTGGTTTTTCTACCTACCTTGAAGCTGCCATTACCTAGATTTAAGCTCAATACTACTTATATTTTCAGCACTAATTTTTAATTATTTGTACTGCTAAACCCGTATACCTTATTTACTACGCAATAAATGAGCATATACCATAATTCCGCCAAAGATAAATCCAAAAATCCTAATAATAGGTATTGGAACAATTAAAAGAACAGAGACTATTGCAAATCCTATGCGCTCTAAAAACATAAGAGGTTTTTTAAATATACCTATTATAACTGTACTCATAAAAAACAAGGCAGCAGCGAGTGATAAAGTGGAACATATATAATTAATAAAATTAAAATCAATCCATAGGATTACAGGATTATAAATAAACATATAAGGAAGAAGCAATCCGGCACTCCCCAAAAAAAGTCCATAAATAGCTACTTTGTTTGTATCTGCCTTAGCTAGTGCCGCTGCAGTAAAGGATGTTAATGCCACCGGAGGTATTACGGCAGACATTATACCAAAATAAAACACAAAAAAATGGGCAGACAAAACTGGCTGACCTAGAAGTATTAATGCAGGAGCTGCAATGGTTGCCGTGACAATATATGCTGCTGTACCAGGCAACCCCATACCCAAAATAATTGCCACTAACATGGTAAAAAAACAGGTTAAGAACAAATTGCCGCCGGCAAAATGGACTATATTATAACCAATAACCTGCCCTAGGCCAGTCATACAGACTGAGCCAATTATAAAACCAACAATTCCACAAATGATTGCTATCGGCATAGCATTTTGGGCACCTTCCTCCAAAGCCTTTATTATATCCCAAAGAGAAAGCCTGGTCTCTTTTCGTAAAAAGGATGCTAAAATAACAGAAATAATTCCAACAAAAGCTGCAAAAATAGGGCTAAATCCTAATACAAGAAAAAGTATAATTAAAAAAACAGGAATTAACATGTGCCCCTTGCTCAGAATAACCTGCTTTAAATCGGGTAAATCTTCTTTAGGCATCCCTCTTAAACCTTTTTTTGCTGCCCTTAAATCCACCATACAAAAAAGTGTAAAGTAATAAAGGACGGAAGGACCCACAGCTGCAAGCATAATTCTGCTAAAGGGTATTCCTGTATATGAGCTCATTATAAATGCAGCTGCTCCCATTATAGGCGGCATCAAAATTCCACCTGTAGAAGCTATAGCCTCTACTGCTCCTGCAAAATAAGGCTCATATCCTACCTTTTTCATCAAAGGTATGGTAAAAGAACCTGTGGTAACTACATTAGCCTGTGCACTACCATTAATCATTCCAGTAAGAGCACTTGCAAAAATTGCTATTTTAGCAGGTCCACCTCTAGCGGTTCCACTGATTGCAGTGGCAAAATCATTGAAAAAACCTGATGCCCCTGAAACTCTTAAGAAGGAGGAAAAAAGAATGAACATAAAGACATATGAGGCAGAAACCATTGCTGCCACTCCTAGAATACCTTCAGAGGTCATGGTCATTCGAATTAATATTCTTTGGAGACTAAAGCCCTGATGTTTTAAAAAACCAGGCATATAAGGGCCAACATAAACATAAATTAAAAATAATACTGACAGAGTAGTAAGGGGAAGACCAACGGCCCTGCGAGCAGCTTCAATAATTAAAAAGATCACAATTGTCCCGTAAATCATATCGTAAGTTGTCGTCATCATCATTCTCTGGGTTAACTGGAAATAACCATAAAAAAAGTATATCCCACTGGATAAAGCTAATGCAAAAAAGATCCAATCAAAAAAAGAGGGTTTATTCTTTGGTGATCTTGAAGTTGCAGGTATTATTAAAAAAGCAAGAGCCATAAATAGAGCCAAATGTATAACATTCTTTTGGACTACTCCAACCAAACCGAAACTGTTAAGCCACAAATGTATTAGCGAAGTTACCACTGAAAAAACCAAGACAAAAAGTCTCATCTTACCGTAAAACTTGCGATATTTGTGTTCTTCGCTTTCAATTATCTCTACTTTTTCTGAAGTCATTTTAATCCTCCTATATTATAAAAAAATCTTACAAAGCAAAAAGCTCAATTAAATAACCAATTTCCAGCATAATCTATTTCCTAATAAAAATTAGCAACACCTCCTTACTGTGCTAGCAGATTTGCTTTTTTTCTCTTTTTAGATTAAATTAAATTCAACCTTTTAAAGACAGGTAAAGTAGAACCTCCATAAGGTATTACTAAAACTTTTGCTTTTTCCCCTTGGACTTTAATGGCTTGGGAAAAAGCTTCTTCTAAAGAATTAAAACTTTTAATAAATAAATTTTTCTTAATCTCATCTGTTAAATTAGAAACTAAGTAGATTTCAGTATTTAAATTAATATTTGCAATTCTTGATGCTTTATGACGTCCCAAAATAAAATTCTTTTTCAATTCTTCTATTAACTCCAAGGGCGATAATTTTCCATTTAAAGCCTCGGCAAAACTCTCTTCGCCTAATCCATCTCTGCATTCGCCTGCAACAATAATAATTCCACCTTTTTTTACTGCCAGCATAGCATTTTCCATAGCTTTATGCGTTTGGTATAAATCTATATCTTTGGGATAGCCACCAGGTGAAGCAATAACTATATCTGCTAAGTTTTCTATTTTCACACCAAATATGTTGTTTATATATTCAGCTCCCTCACGATGAGCTTTAGTAACATCTCCAGCTACTACTCTTACTACTTTTTTATAGCTATTTAAGACAGCATTAACCATAAAATTAATACCTACCATCTCCCCGATTTCTTCAATTTCTTCCCTAATGGGATTACCTTCAATTTTACCGGCCTTGGCTCCAGAATCAAGAAAATGTTTATGGTTGTCAGCAATGGTATTTCTGCTACAGACTCCCGGGGCGATGGCTTTGGCACCTCCACTGAACCCTGCAAAATAATGAAACTCTAAATTACCGGTGGCAATGATAAAATCAGCCTCTAATATTTTTTTAAAAACAAAAACCTCGTTGCCTCTTTTAGTGATACCAATTTTCACACAATTTTCTATATCATGGTCTATGCATTTTACCTGATTGTAAACCTCTACTCCCACGAGCCTCTTTTTTTCTTCTTCGGTCTGTTTTCGATGTACCCCCAAGCCAAAGACAATAGTTATTTGATCATTGCTTAAGCCGGCTTCATTTAACTCTTTAAGGATGGGTGGTAATAAGATAGAAGAAGGAGAGGGTCGACTAACATCACTGGCCAAGATGATGACTTTATCTTTAGATGAGACTAATTCTTTTAATTTTTTGCTTCCGATAGGATGAGCCAGAGCTCTTCTGACTTCATTAATAGGATCTTCTATTTCTTTAATATCTTTGGGACTCAAAGTTCCCATATAATTTTCATCCGGTATATCTAGGGCCATTGAGTCATGTCCATAGTTGAGTGATACTTTCATGTCTAAAATCTCCTTTTTTTAAAGTATTTTTGATACCATGTCGGCTATTTCGCTTAACTTTTCAATCATATGAACACCGGCATCCTGTAATACTTTTCTTTTATATTTAACGCCCCCTTCTCCTCCCGGAGAAATAATAGCCCCGGCATGACCCATAACTTTTCCTTCGGGGGCGGCTTCACCGGCAATAAAGGCCACTACTGGTTTTTTTATATGCTCTTTTATATATTTAGCAGCAATTTCTTCATCGGAACCGCCAATTTCTCCCACCATTACAATGAGATCGGTTTGGGAGTCTTCTTCGAATAAGGGTAATAAATCAACAAAGGATGAACCAGGGATAGAATCTCCACCAATCCCCACGACTGTAGATTGGCCGATTCCTTTATTCGAAAGATTATTAACTACTTCATAAGACAAGGTTGCGCTTCTTGACATGATTCCTATATTACCC
>DASRME010000380.1:0-3790 GCA_035648095.1 Atribacterota bacterium
TTACCTACACATTATTTGGAACACTAGCAGGGGGGGGGCTAATTAACTCCTTTAGTTTATAGGTTTTTTGTAATTCTTCCATAATTTCACCCCAACAAAAAGTTCTGAACCTGACCAATAGGGGGAGCTCGTCAATTTCAAGCCCTTTGGCATAATGCTGAAGGGCTTTTTTCTTTTGATTTTTTTTAATTATTTTCCAGGAAAAGAAGGTTTTTTGAAAGATTTACCGTAATGTCTAATTATAAACAATTTTGCGATTATTATTTTATAATAATTCAAAAAGTTTCTTTTAAGTAATTAATTATGTCAAATATGAAGGCCCGACCCCATGTTTTCCCTGAAGTGTATTAAAGAACCGTTCCCCTGACACATTTAAGAACGTGGTTCGTATTATTAAAGGTAAATCTGAGGTGAAGTAATTTTATGATTAATTCATTAGTTAGAATTGGGATTATATGTCCTTGCGATATCGAATATCAGAGTTGCAAGGAGATATTAAAATTACATAATGAAACTGAATTAGCAGGAAGGTTAATTTCATCTAGAAGAGAAAAAAATGTAGAAGTAATAGCTATAAAAGCAGGTCCAGGGAAAATACAATGCGCTTCAGCAACACAATTGATTATTGATAAGTTTGAACCTTACTTTGTATTTGATATTGGTGCTTCCGGTTCATTATCTGTTGACGTAAATCTTTATGATATCATCTGCGGCAAGCATTCATTTGAATACGATGTCTGTCCAACAGATAAATTAGCTAAAATGCCCGATGATTTAAAGACAAGTACAGTACTTAATAAAGTTTTTTCTAAAGAAGTACTAAAAGAATTTTCGAATTGGGCTAAGATAAATATGGGAACTATAATAAAAGTTGGTAATATTGCCAGTGGGGAAAAGGATGTAGATAATAAGGAACTTCGTCAAGAGTTACACCATAAATTAGGTGCAATAGCATGCAATTGGGAAACATCAGCAGTATTAAAGACAGCACAACTAAATGAGATAAAAAGCTTTTCTTTTCGGGTGATAACAGATAATGCCGATGAAGAGATGAAGGATAATTTAAACGCAAGTTGGAAAAAGGCACTTGAAATTATGTTTAAGGCATTAAATAAATTCATTTTCGAAGGTTGGGTCAATAAAATTTGATTTTATTTATATTATAAAGAAAGAAAGAAAGCGATAAGCAATGGATTTAAGATTAGAAATTTTAACTGAAGATCATGCAAGACAAATATGTTGTTGGAAATACGAAGAAATTTATTCTATTTATAATTATCCGGAGTGGGATACTCTAAACCAACAAAGATGGGGAATAACAATAGAGGAGAAAAGAAAGAATGAATTTACTGCCGTTATTGATGAGAGTAATAATTTGTGTGGATATATAAGATTTGTAGAAAATAAGGATTTTGTTTTGGTTGGACTGGGATTAAAGTCTTCATTATGTGGGCAAGGTTTAGGCAATATTCTTATGGAACTTTTAAAAAATGAGTGCAAAAAGAGGTATGGCAGTAAAAAGATTGCTTTAGAAGTCCGTTCTTTCAATAAACGAGCAATCAAATGTTACGAAAAGGCTGGTTTTGAAATAACCGATGTTTACCAAAAGGATACTTTAATAGGTAGTGATGAATTTATAAAGATGGAATATAAATACTGACAAAATATTTAAAAGTTTTGATATTTAAATTAGGTGACGAGACAGTTTCTTAATTTAGGTAAATTCGTTATAAATACAATTGAAATTTTTTAAAGCGAGGATTATAAAGAGATGAACACAAGAAAAGTTAATACAGAGTTTATCAGAAAATCATTTACCACAGAAAAAACAGTTTCGGATTACACAAAGGCAGTTAAGGAAATTGGGCTCTGGGAATCTGAAAAGATGATGATTAAAAGATATTTTAATCCGGAAGACCGTATTTTAGATATTGGGTGTGGAGCAGGGAGAACTACAATAGGACTCTACAAGCTTGGTTATCATTTAATAGAAGGATTGGATTTATCGGAAGCTATGATAGTGCAAGCTAGAAGAATTAGTAAAGAATTGAATTATAACATAATTTTTAGCGTGGGAGATGCGGCGTGTTTGGGTTATGATGACGAAAACTTTGAAGCGGTATTATTTTCTTTTAACGGGATAATGCAAATACCAGGAAGAGAAAATCGGATAAAAGTATTAAAAGAGATAAAGCGCATATTAAAACCTAAAGGATATTTCTTATTTACCACTCATGACCGTGAGGGCAGTAAAGAATATGAATCATTTTGGATAGAGGAGAAGAGAAAGTGGGCGTTGTATATAGAGGATAAAAGTCTACACGAGTTTGGGGATAGAGTCATTGAAATGGAAGAGAGAGACACTTTTCTTCATTTTCCCACCAAGGATGAAGTAATTTCAAGCTTGGAAGAAGCAGGGTTTATCTTAATTGAAGGAACGTTACGTTCTGAATTGTGCGAAGAGTCAGAAGAAGTAAAGAAGTTTTCAACCGATTGTTTGTTATGGCTAGTTCAAAAGCCTTAGAAGTAAGGATAAAATAGAAAATTAGACAACAGCGTCTAACAGCGGATTAGCAAAACCATAGGTAACATGACAGTGGACGTTGCATGTGCGGTCAGGCTTAGGTTGTGGTATTTAACAGGTGGAAATCCTGTCTGGTAAGATGATAGCCGAATCGTAAGTAGCAAGTCTTGGAGTCTTTTGGAGTAATCCATAAGATTTTAGCGTAGACAATTAGGTTAATTATTAGTTTAATATATTAGAAATTTTGTATTGATAAAAAACTACATTGTCTTAATCCATATATTAAATATTCAAATAAATTCTTAAGACTTTATAATAAAATTTAATCTATATGCTATAATCAATTTATCATTATAAATATGGTTAGAATAAGAGCAAGGGCATAATTTATTGATAGGCAAAGGTTTATATTTACCTACACATTATTTGGAACACTAACAGGAAGATTAATTAACTCCTTTAGTTTATAGGTGTTTCGTAATTCTTCCATAATTTCACCCCAACAAAAAGTTCTGAACCTGACCAATAGGGGGAGCCAGACAATTCCAAGCCCTTTGGCATTTTGCCAAAGGGCTTTTATTTTTATAAATTATTTTTCTAGAAAAAGAAGGATTTTTAAAACTTATGTTGTATACTTAATATAATGCTTGAAATATTTCACATAAATAAATATTTTATATTCTATAAATTTATTAAATTTAATATGGTAATCTGTATGAAGGTAACAGGAGAGACCTTTTCTTTCTATCATAAAAGAAAAGGAGCCGAAGAGGCAAGATACAAAATGTATCTAAACTTACAGGCAAAAGGACCGTTAGCGGACAGAACTCTGGAGAGCTTTATACCAAGAAGCACCGATGAGGCAATTCCTAAGCTTTAGGATTAACCTTACAGAGTTTACTCATAAAGTACTATTTCCTGATTTTCCAGGAAGAATCTTTCAGGTAAAAGGACAGAGCAAGTAGAGTAATATCATTATTTTCTTACCCTGTCCTTTTTATTCTTAAAAATAGAAAAGGGAGGTGGATTATCGATAGATTAATCTAAAAAACCCAGATAATTTACTAAATATAAGCTTATCTAACTACTAATAAAAATTAGAAAAAAAAATTAAAGGTAAAACTTCAAAAATGCTCGAGGTTGTTCTGGAAGAAAAGAGAAGAGAAATAATAAAAGAGTGGATTGAGTCCGGAAGGATTAAAGAGTGACAAAAACCGTCACCTGTCACATTCTTTTCTTATTCTGTCCTTTTATTTCTTAAAAATA
>DASRME010000381.1:0-3649 GCA_035648095.1 Atribacterota bacterium
GTATGGCGCCAGCCTCTGCTACTTTTGATCCTGAGATGGAATTTGTGCGTTTGCCCTATGTCGTATTTAGTTTGGAAGGGGCTAAAAAGGCGTACGGTCCTGGTGGAGGTGGCAAAAAGCTACTAAATGAAATTTGTGAAAGAAACAACACTCACTGCTTAGGAGTAGAACCTGAAGGATTTATAGTTGCAGTCAGTACTAAAAAATTTACTCCGTTACCAGGAGAT
This sequence comes from Atribacterota bacterium, assembly GCA_035648095.1. Classification (GTDB taxonomy): domain Bacteria; phylum Atribacterota; class Phoenicimicrobiia; order Phoenicimicrobiales; family Phoenicimicrobiaceae; genus Sediminicultor. The sequence continues at coordinate 228 of DASRME010000381.1, forward strand.
CCTAGTATCAAAAAACTTAAAACCAGAGTTATGCCTGCTAAAATAGAAGAAATTACAGGTAAAACTTTAGGTTTTATGACTCTTTCTATGTCATGGGGAGAGATACATAGTGCCCTGATGTTAGGTACCATTGATGCTGCCATTGGGCCGTGTTATGGAGAGGCGCCTTTATTTAAAGATGTAGTTAAGTACCAGTACAATTATAATTATGGATTTGCTGCAGGTCCCTGGATAATTAACCTTGATTTTTGGAATAGCCTGCCAAAGAAGGATCAAGAAATTTTGCAAACAGCGATGGACGAAGCCATATCTATTGAATGGGATAGAGCTGCTAAGACAGAAGAAGAATCTATGGCAGAAATGCGAGAAGCAGGCGCTGAAGTAATAGACTTGACAAAAGAGCAAATGATGGCAAACATTAGTGCCCTTCGTGACAAAGTATGGAGCTGGGCAGCCGAGAACATGTATAGCGAAGAATTAATGAATAAGATAAAAAGCTTTGCTGAGCCACTACCAGATTAATAAATTTGTTCTTAATATAAAAAATGACGCTGGTATCATGGCTTATATCATGGCTTAGCAAAAATACCAGCGTCCCCTTTGTTAATGTTTTTAAATCTATATCTCTAAAAGGGGTACAAATGTAATGAAGAAAAATAACAAGGATTCAATTAAAGCTAAAAGCACTGCTTTAGATTTCTTAGTTAAATGTGAGGAAATTACTATCTTTACCACAGGTGTTTTTATCACTTTTGCTATATTTATTCAGGTAGTTCTAAGATATGTATTTTCTGCTTCGCTTTTTGGTTTAGAAGAAATAGCACTCTTGGTAGTGAGTTGGTTTTATTTCACCGGAGCTGCTTATTCTGTATATAGTAAAAGTTATATAAAAGCAGACGTACTATCCTTAATTGTCAAAAATCCTAGAATTAGAAAACTATTTAATGTGGTCAGTTTAATTTTATCCACAGTGGCAGCTTTACTTCTTTTTTTTTATGGGCTTAAATATGCTATATGGTCAAATAGAGCTCATGTAGTTACTCCCCATTTTCTTATGAGCGCAAATTTTGGCTTCGGCGCTCTAGTAGTAGGAAGTTTATTGATGAGTTTACATTTTGCTCTGTTAGTTCAAGAAGAGATAAAGCGTAAAATATAAATCAGAATGAGAGGTTCTAAATGTCGAATTTAATTTTAGTATTAATCGGTGCTATCGGCGTAATGATTATGGGAGTTCCTGTCGCTTTTGCCTTTGCTATTGCAGGATTTATTCTTTGTGAAATCTACGGTATCGGGATAACAGGTGCAATAAGTGCCTCCTTTAACCGTTTGAATATGTATGCCTTGATGGCTTTGCCTTTATTTATTGTCCTTGGTACTTTGATGGATAAGGGAGGTCTTGCAAGAAGACTGGTTAATTTAGTAAATGCATTAATTGGAAGAACAAAAGGTGGATTGGGGATGGTGCTTATACTTACTAATGCTGTTTTTGGAGCAATATGTGGAGTAGCTACTTCTGCATTAGCTGCTATCGGAGGCATGTTGATTCCTGCAATGGAAAAAAAAGGGTATCCTAGAGGATATAGCACTGGTCTTGCTGTTTCTTCCAGTGTACTATCTCTGCTAATACCACCCAGTACAAGTATGATTATTTTTGGTGTAGCAGGAAGGGTATCTATTCCCCTTCTATTTGTAGCTACTATTATACCTGGATTAATCCTCACAGTCCTTCTGTGTATAATAAATAATATAATGGTAAAGCAAATTCCTACCATCCAGGTTCCACCCAAAGTCAGTCACTCTGAAAAAAGAAGAGAAATATTACAAACTGGTAAAGAATCAATATTTATTCTGTTAATGCCTATTTTAATTCTTGTGGGAATCTATGGTGGTATATTTACCCCTACTGAAGCTGCTTCTATAGCAGTAGTTTATGTATGTATAATTGGATTTTTTGTATATAAAGATCTTACCTTTAAAATATTTTGGAATAGTATAACTAAGGCAGGCATTTTAACCGGCTCTATCGTAATTGTATTCTTTTTTTTCTTCGTATTAAGCCGAGTTTTAATATTAGAGCATGTACCTAATTTAATGCTAAATTCCCTATTCAAAATTTCCAATAATCATTATGTACTTTTATTTTTGCTTAATATTATCTTATTAATTACAGGCATGCTTATGGATGATTGCTCTGCACTTATTTTAGCTGCCATTATCTATCTACCTGCAGCGGAAGCCATAGGGATCGACCCTATACAGTTTGGAGCTATCTGCGGAGTTAATTTAGGGATGGGATTGATAACTCCACCAGTAGCTCCTCTCCTTTACATGGGCGGTATCGTTGGTGGAAATTTAGAATTGAAAGAATATTATCGACCGGCTCTGTATTCTATTTTATTTGCCTATTTACCAGTCGTTATTCTAACAACTTACATACCAGCAATATCCTTAACATTACCTAAATTAGTTATGCATATGTATAAGTAAGAAATTACTTAATGCTTCACGTAGAAATATAATTTTAAAGAAGTGGAGAGAAAAATGATTAAAGTCCTTGTAAATGGTCCTAGCGGAAAGATGGGAAGAGCAATTACTCAAAGCGCTTATAAGAATACTAAAATGAAGATAATTGGAGGAATTGGGCCTGCTGGAAGGCCTTATATAGGAAAAGATTTAGGTATTTTAGTAGGCCTGGGAAATATTATTGGAGCGAAGGTTTATGATGATATTAATCAAATAATTGAAAAAAGTGATATTGTGCTTGATTGTACAAGAGCCGACGTCACTCTAAAGTTACTTGAAACATGCCTTAAATATAAAAAATCTTTAGTTACCGGAACGACCGGATTTTCAGATAAAGAGAAAAGAAAAATTGAAAAAGCAGGATTGGATATTCCGGTATTACTTGCCGCGAATACCTCAAGGGTAGCACATGTATTTTTTGAAATAATTCAATTGCTTACCAAGAAACTGGGCCAGGATGCTGATATTGATATCATTGAAATGCATGAGAATAAAAAACCGGATGCACCAAGTGGAACAGCTATAGAGATCGCTTCAATCATATCAGACCAATTAGGAGTTAAACTGCAAGATATTGCCGAATATGGTAGAAAAGGAAAAGAAATTCGTCCTCCCCAATCCATTTGTTTCAGCTCTATTAGGTCCGGTGGGTTTCCGAGTTCCCATAAAATAATTTTTGGCTTCCAAAATGAAAAAATCGAATTGCAACTTGATGGATACAATATGCACTCATATGCAGACGGTATAATAGATGCAGCTTTATTTCTCAGTAATAAAAAACCGGGTTTTTATACCATTGAGGAAGTTTTTGGAAAATAGTGATATTTGGACAGAAAATGAGACTGAGAACTTAACTTTATGTTGTCTTTATTACAGAATAATCCTACGCACTTTAAAGG
>DASRME010000382.1:0-5046 GCA_035648095.1 Atribacterota bacterium
GAGTATATAGTATCGAGTATCGAGTTAAGAAGGAGAAAGAAAAGATAGAAAAAAGTAGCATTCTTCTTTTTATCTAACTACTCCACTAAAGTCTACACCAACTTTGTATCTCGCGAATCATATCTCGTATAAAATACCGTAACAAGTAATAGGTAATGAGTAATAAGATTAAATATCTTGTTCTTTAATAGAATCTAAAAATTCCCGATTTGTCTTAGTCTTTTTTAATTCATTAATCACTAACTTTACCGCCCCGAGGGAAGGCTGGGAAGATAACGCTCGTCTTAGTAACCATATTTTTTGTAATTCTTCTTTCTTTAGTAATAATTCTTCTTTTCGAGTACCTGATTTCTTAATATCAATTGCCGGAAATATTCTATTTTCAGAAAGTTCCCTATCTAACCTCAATTCCATATTGCCAGTACCTTTAAATTCCTCAAATATTACATCATCCATTCTGCTTCCAGTTTCCACTAAAGCGGTAGCAAGAATAGTTAAGCTGCCTCCCTCTTCAATATTTCTCGCAGCACCGAAGAATCTTTTTGGTAAATAAAGAGCGCTTGAATCTAATCCACCGGAAAGAGTTTTACCGCTTGTTGGAATGGTTTGATTGTAAGCCCGCGCCAATCTAGTAATGCTATCTAACAATATGACTACGTCTTTCTTTTGTTCTACTAATCTTTTGGCTCTTTCTAAAACGATTTCAGCAACTTTTATATGATTAGTGACAGGTTGATCAAACGTAGAGCTTATTACTTCAGCTTTTACCGATCTTTGCATGCCGGTTACTTCTTCTGGTCTCTCATCAACCAATAAAACCATAAGATTTATCTCTGGATGATTAGCGGTAATTCCATTGGCAATCTTTTCTAATAAAATTGTTTTTCCTGCTTTTGGAGGTGAAACTATAAGACCTCGTTGACCCTTGCCAATGGGTGAAAACAAATCAATAAGTCGCGTTGATAGTACATCCGGTTTATTTTCAAGCTTAATCATTTCTTCTGGAAAAAGCGGAGTAAGATTTTCAAAATCTAATCTTTCTTTAGATAATTCTGGATCTTCATGATTAACGGCTTCAATTTTTAATAAAGCATAATACCTTTCTCCTTCTTTGGGTGCCCTAACCTGACCCGATACAAGATCGCCAATGCTAAGATTAAATCTTCTTATTTGAGAAGGAGAAATATAAATGTCATTTTCGCCAGGCAAGTAGCCTGCTGTTCTCAAAAAACCAAATCCATCAGCCATAATTTCCAAAATCCCCTCAGAAAACATATAACCCTTTTTTTCTGTTTCAGCTTGTAATATTTTGAAAATTAGATCCATCTTTTTTATTCTGGAAAAATTATTAATATTGTATTCACTCGCAATTTTGCATAAATCGTTAATCTTTTTTTCCTTTAATTCTGTTAAAAGCAACTGCAAGACCTCCCTTTGGGTACAATTAGATTTTATTAATATTTATATATTTTTTAAGGCATAAATAATATTTTAATTAATAGCGTAGTTATTTCTAAATAAATTTAGTAAAAAGCTGTCATATAATGCTATTTTTTATTCTGTAAGATTATAAAAATCTTTTTCACTGGTACTTTTTAATAAAAAATAGCTTGAAGTAGTAAATATTTTAGAAAATTCATTAAAAAGAGGGCTATTGAAGAGTTATCCTTCTATATATTATTTCCAAAAGTATTTTATCACTTATATTATATTATTACAAATATTTTTGTTTTTTGTGTTTTTGATTATTTAAAAATATTGAGTTATTAAAATAAATAGCCATGAAGTTTTAAACCCTAATCAAGTTATCTATTGACACACTCATTATTTTATTTATCTCTCCAAACATTTTCGAATTAATTTCAAGTCACTGAGCTTATCTAAATCAATCATTATTTCGGGATATGATACCATAACTGCACCAGAGTTATAACCAATTAGGTCGGTTACTCTTTTTTCTGCATCCTCTATAGTTAGCGTTTTAAATAAAAATTTTAATATACATTTAAGACCTAATATTTTAGCGTTTTTCAAGTTATTTTTTCTATTATTAAATAATTCTTGAATCATTTCTTTATTTTGAAAAAATACTTCTGGTTTAAAAAAAACAATATTTCCTCCGCATAAAATTCCTTCTTTCATTTTTACATAAGTTCTCTCTGTTTCAGGGTACTTTTTTATAATGTTTTCTTTGGTAATTATGGGATAGCCGATACAAAGTTTTCTTTTTGTACATATATTTAAAAACTCATCAATCGCTTCAGGAGTAATTAAGGGAATATCAGAGGTTAAGATCAATAAATTATCATCAGAATTTAAATATTTTAATCCTTTCTCCATATTTTCAAGTATAGAATTGCCGGGATTTAATATTTCTTCAACTTTCTGACCTATATAAGGATGAAGTTCCTTTTTTGGACCTACCACTATAATTTTATCAATATTTTCTGAATGATTCAATGCATCAACAATATAGGTAATCATGGGCTTATCATCTATCATAATTAGAGCTTTATTTTCAACATTTTCAGCTATTTCCAAAGAACTTTTTTTCTTCGTTCCTGATAATATTAAGGCATTAAACATTTTTTCACCTACCTGTAAAAATAATTTATCGATTATTTTGATTTGCTAATAAATTAATTTACGGATTCTCCAATTCTCCAATTAGCCGATCCACCAATAAAATTAGTCGTTAGTATATAGCTTAGTGTATAGCGTACAGTATAGTATCGAGTATTGAGTATTGAGTAAAGATAGAGATTCGAGATACGAATTTATTCTTTTCTTTGTATTTCGTCTTTTTCTTTCCTTCTTTCTTTACTATATGCTACTACATACTATATACTCGATACTGATTTTTCTATCGCTGCTTTTATAAATTCTCTAAACAATGGGTGAGCTCGGTTAGGCCTTGATTTGAATTCAGGATGGAACTGTACCCCTATAAACCAGGGGTGATTCGAAAGCTCAACAATTTCTACTAAATTTAAATCATGATTCATACCGCTAAATTTTAAGCCATGTTTAGAAAAATCATCTTTAAAAATATTATTAAATTCGTACCTATGTCGATGTCTTTCATAAATCAATTCTTGTTTAAATATTTTAAAAGCAAGGGAATCTTTTTCTAATTTACAAGAGTATGTACCTAAACGCATAGTGCCGCCTTTTATTTTTATTTTCTTTTGTTCCGGTAAAAGATCAATGACGGGAAATGGGGTCTGGGGATCAAATTCTGAACTATTAGCTCCTTCTAAGTTTATTTCGCTACGAGCAAACTCTATGACGGCACATTGCATTCCCAAGCAAATTCCTAAAAAAGGTATTTTATTATCCCTTGCATATTTTACCGTCTCAATTTTACCTTCTATCCCTCTTTTTCCAAAACCACCCGGTATCAGGATTCCATTGACATCCTTAAAAAGATCTTTTGGTGAATGTTTTTTTACTTCATCCGAATCAATTCTTTTTATTTTTACTCTACAATCATTATCGATTCCACCATGAAGAAGCGCTTCAGTAATACTCATATAAGCATCTTTTAAACTAATATATTTTCCCACTACGCCAATATTGACTTCTCTTTTGGGATGATATATTTTATCGACCATATTTTTCCAATCTTGCAAATCAGGACCCAGGCATCTTAAATTTAACAACTTTATGATTAAATCTCCCAATTTTTGTTCTTCAAATATTATTGGAACCTCATAAATAGATTTAACGTTTATTGCTTCTATTATCGCCTCATTCTTAATATCACAAAATAAGGATATTTTATTTTTTACTTCTTGGGAAAGTTTAGATTGACAACGACAAATTACTATATCTGGTTGGATACCAATCTCTCTGAGCTCTTTTATACTGTGTTGTGTAGGTTTTGACTTTAATTCTTTAGCAGCTTTAAGATAAGGAACAAAAGTAACGTGTACATACAGAACATTTTCTTTGCCTATATCATTTCTAAATTGCCTTATAGCTTCCAAAAAAGGAAGGCTTTCAATATCACCTACTGTTCCTCCGATCTCAACGATTACTACATCCACTTTTTCTTTTTTATTTTGTGCAATATTTTTAATGGTAGATTTAATCTCATCAGTTATATGAGGTATTACTTGAACTGTGGCTCCTAGAAAATCTCCTCTTCTCTCTTTGGCAATTACTGAGCTATAGATTTTCCCGGTAGTCATATTGCTATAACTAGATAAATTTGTATCAATAAATCTCTCATAATGTCCTAAATCCAAATCTGTCTCTGCACCATCTTCGGTAACAAATACTTCACCATGTTGATAAGGATTCATCGTACCGGCATCAACATTTATGTAAGGGTCTATCTTCTGCATAGAAATATTTAAACCCCTGCTTTTTAATATCCTCCCGATAGAAGAAGCCGAAATACCTTTGCCTAAAGATGAAACCACTCCACCTGTAATAAAAATATATTTTGTCATAAAACTCCTCTTTTAAATATTTATTAACTTAGTCAGTTAGTGAATAAAGCTAGCACATAGCGTACCGCATTAGTATATATAAGTATCCAGTATCCCGTATCGAGTATCGCGTAAAGATTGAGTGGAATTTTTTAAGCAGTACCCATCTTTTAGATAATACGCTAATAGCTTCCATATTAAATTAAAAACTATATTTAAAAATTGATATTTTTTCAATAAAATACAGTGTCTAAGAAAGAATTTGCGGGTTGATTTTTAACACAATATCTGATTAGACCGGCGATATGACTGTCCTACGGTGTATAATATTATACATTATTATTGTCTTCACGAGGTATGATTCACGAGATAATAGAAACAATTTTATTCTGTCTCTCGTGTATGAATTCTATTTTCCTCACTCGATACTTGATACGCGATACTATATACTAAATTTGCTATTCATAGCGTAAAACATAAATTTGTGTATTTTTTGGCAATGTATCCTCTGTTATTTCGAACTCATTCGATTCCAATCTTTGTACGTTATCTTTACCGGATAGAAATACTTCTACTGGGTCTATAGAAAATTTAATAGCCTCAGTCTTAT
>DASRME010000383.1:0-4641 GCA_035648095.1 Atribacterota bacterium
TAAAGAAAGATAAAATATACAAATTTTAAGCGTATAAAAAATAGATATTTTTTATACAGAAACAATGCTGAATAAAAATTAAATAGGAGAAAAAAAAGAGGGCCAAGAGATACACGTTTATTTCAAAAAGTATTTGGTAAATACTTTAAGGAGTTTAAAAAATAATTTATGGCAAATAAGTCATTAAATGGCAATTTACATAAGGCCAACAAAGCTAAAAACGATGAGTTTTATACTCAGCTTGTTGATATTGAAAAAGAGCTTAAACACTACAAACAACAATTTCGTGGCAAGGTTGTTTATTGTAACTGTGATGATCCATATGAAAGCAATTTTTTTAAATATTTCGCTGCCAATTTTAACGCGTTAGAACTGAAAAAACTTATTACCACAAGCTATATTAAATCTCCGATTGTCGGCGGACAATTAGCACTTTTTGATGTAGAGGGATTGAAGCCGTCAGGCAAAGAGCCGTTCAAAATTGAAATCAAAGAAGTATACGATACCGACAAAAATGGAGCGATAAACCTTGATGATGTGGAGTATTTGTTGAAGCACGATAAAAACACCGCGACACCCCTGCGCGGCAACGGCGATTTTCGCAGCGACGAGTGCATTGAACTGCTCAAGCAAGCAGATATAGTCGTAACCAATCCGCCCTTTTCTCTGTTTCGTAAATATGTTGCACAGCTTGTGGAATATGATAAAAAATTTGTAATAATCGGCAATACCAATGCGCTAACCTATAGAGAAATTTTTAAGTTAATTAAAGACAGCAAACTTCGTACTGGGTATACGAACTTTAATGTTGGGATGTTTTTTGTAGTGCCAGATGACTGGGAACATTTTCATCATGTAGATGGGAAAGGCAGAAAAATTGCAAGAGTATCGACTTCATGTTGGTTTACAAATATGGAGGTCGAGAAACATAAGCAGGATATTACTCTTTACAAAAAATATAAATCTGAAGAATATCCAAAATATGAAAACTATGACGCAATCAATATAAATAAATATACTGACATTCCTTGCGCCTATGGTGGTGCAATGGGTGTTCCTATAACATTTGTTGATAAATTCAATCCAGATCAATTTGAAATTATTGGTTTGGGTATATCAAATTCAGGAATAGAAATTGGAGTTAAGCCATACAAAGCAGAACACAAAAAATACAGAAAGGAAATTCAAAAAAGAGGTGCTGTTGATGGCGATTTATATATGATCACAAATGGAATTGTTAAAGTGCCCTACGCCCGTATTTTAATAAGAAATAAGAAGGTAAAAAAAATAGTATGAAAATCGATCTACATAAAATTACTATTCGTGATGTAATAGCCGGCTACCAAGACAGCGCCGAAGAAGGTGTGACGGCTTATGATGGCAAGTTGAATATTCGTCCAAAATATCAGCGCGAGTTTGTGTACAAGGAAAAGCAACGTAATGCCGTGATAAAAACTATTAAAAATAGTTTCCCTCTGAATGTGATGTATTGGATGATTAGAGAAGATGGAGGCTATGAAATGCTGGACGGTCAACAACGCACTATCAGTATTGGACAATATGTAAATGGTGATTTTTCACTGAACGAAAGATATTTCCATAACCTGACCAAAGAGGAACAGAGCCAGATTTTGGACTATGAACTAATGATTTATTTCTGCGAAGGCACGGACAAAGAGCGATTGGACTGGTTTAGGATTATCAACATCGCCGGGGTAAAACTTACCGATCAAGAAATTCGCAACGCAGTTTATACAGGGCCGTGGTTAAGTGACGCTAAATTGAAGTTTAGCAAATCGAATTGTGCTGCTTATTTATTGGCAAACGATGGCGGGCAATTAGTAAGTGGCTCGCCAATACGGCAAGAATATTTGGAAACAGCACTTTCATGGATCAATGACGGCAAAATAGCAGATTATATGGCCAAGCATCAGCATGATACGGACGCTGATGAATTATGGCAATACTTTCAAAATGTGATTGCTTGGGTACGAAAAATTTTTACAAATTATCGTCGAGAAATGAGCAATGTGTCTTGGGGAGTATTGTATAACCAGTTCAGAGATAAAAAATTTGATTCAAAGAAACTGGAAAAAGAAATAACCGAGTTAATGCAAGACGAAGACGTAACTAAAAAATCCGGTATTTACGAGTATGTATTAACCATAAATGAAAAATTTTTGAATATCCGCACTTTCACTGACAAGATGAAACGAGAAGCGTATGAGAGGCAAAGAGGGATTTGCCCGCACTGCAAAGGTGAGAATAAGAAAAAGAAATGGGAAATTGAAGAAATGGAAGCAGACCACATAAAACCTTGGCACGAAGGCGGAAAAACGACCGCGGAGAATTGCCAGATGTTATGTAAACAATGCAATAGAACTAAATCTGGTAAATAAAGAGTAAATTTATAAGGTGTTTTGGGCTTCGGGCATCCACTCGCCAGATCCCCTGCTCATTCGCCAAGACAAAAATAAATAGAATCAAAAATATATAGCCAATCAGATAATAAGGATGAATTTATGCAAATAATCGCTTTAATCAATCAAAAAGGCGGAGTTGCGGAGTTGGTAAGACAACTTGCGCAGTTAACATAGGAGCGGGCTTAAATAAGCTTGGGAAGCGCGTCTTGCTAATAGATTTAGATCCGCAAGCAATTTTGACTTACAGTTTGGGCATACCTGCTCACGAGCTTAAAAATACTGTTTATGAGCCTTTAAAGGGAACCGCAAGTTTGAAAGAAACGGTCTTAGCCTGGTCCCCTCTTCTCTTAATTTGTCCGGAGCTGAGATAGAATTTTCAGGATTAGCCGGCAGAGAATTTTTTTTAAAAGATTTTTTAGATAGAACAAACCTCGAATAATTACAAGCTGTTAATTTAATAGCTAATAGTATTTTTAAAAGCCACGAACAAGCGAATGATCAATATTATAAAACTTTAAGGGGAAGGATTGAGGAAGATAAACATCTATATTCCAATTCTTAAACATATAAGCGGACCCTAGAGGCAACTAGCTTACATCTAGTTTATACCACCCTTCCGGTAGTATACCGATTCAGGACTTACCCGCTTTTACAATAACGACCACCCTACCTATCTTTCGAAGAGACCCCTGGTCTCTTATCAGCAGGGTGGAACCTTTAAATCTAGTTTAATAATAATACAAATACTACACGTTGTCATGTGGTTAAGGAAATATAAGTACTTTTAGTTAAATAACTGTGCATAGAATAATACTTATCTCCAAATACAAAACAGAAATGGAGTAACTTTTTCAAATGAATAAGGCAAATGATTTAAATAAAAAGGTTCTAGAATGGGTGAAGGGTCAAGGGTACCCACTAGAGATGAAAGTCGCTACCTCTTTCCGGAATCGTGGGTTCGAGGTTATTCAGTCTCATTATTATCCCGATCCAGAAAGCAATGATCTTAGGGAAATCGATATTGTTGCCATTACGCCTGAATATACTGGCCTAATTGATGTTTCATTTGTAATCGAATGCAAATCGTCAAAGGAAAAGCCATGGGTCCTTTTTACATCTGAACACACCCTAGAGGGTTTGAATCGCCTTTTCTTATATTGTGTTCATTCTGATTCAGCGCGAAATATTTTAGTAGAGAAACATATAGAAACATGCCTAAAGATACCATGGATGAAAAAAAGCGGTAGAGTCGCCTATGGGCTAACTCAAGCATTCACAACAGGTAGCGATGTTACGTTTAAAGCATCAACTGGTGTTTTAAAGGCGGCAATCTCGCGAAAGCGTATCCTAGGCAAAAAAGGTTATTCTCCTTTTATATTCGTTTTTCCAGTAATAGTAGTCGATGGAAAGATTTTTGAATGTTTTATTGATAAACATGGAGAGTTATCAATCCAACAATTTCATCATGGTTTCTATTATTTTCCTTTTGATGTAGCTGGAGAATTTGGTACATGCATTCAAGTCTTGACCGTTAATAGGATAGATGAATTTACAGAGCACGCAAAGAATGTTTCTGACTCCCTTTTTTCTCTACTAAAGAAAGATGTAGAAAAGAAACTAAAAACAATCTTACCGTAAGGTCAACCAGACCGTATGTACTAGCTCAGTAATTGGTATTGCTTCTTTAGAAAGAGAAAGAAGCTTTTTTCGGATAGAAATAAACGAAGAATGTTTTAACGCAGTAGAATCGAAAATAAAAACAATAACTAATCAGCTTATTATAAAATATTATGAAAAATATAACTAAAAAATATCTTATCTTCAATAAAACAATGGGAATCCAATAAATGCAAATAATCGCTTTAATTAATCAAAAAGGCGGAGCGGGAGAAACCACTTGCGCCATTAATACAGGAATGGGCCTAAATAAGCTTCAGCAAACATATTAGTATTTCTACTGCCCTACTCTTCCCCTACTCTATTATCATAAAACTTTTCTCTTATAATATTTAGGAAAACTCTTACGTCTTGTAATCAGAACTATTAGCTCTTTTTTTTGTAAAGCCCTATAATTCTATCTCTGTCCTCGTTTGCTTTTTGACCTTTATAATAGATTTCTATAAACTCAATAATATCTTCCTCTTCATAATAGGCATAAATAATCCGTATTCCACTGAAACATCCTTTTCCTTTTAATGATTTACAAGAAAATTTTCGA
>DASRME010000384.1:0-3521 GCA_035648095.1 Atribacterota bacterium
AATGCTCGGTAATAACATTGCTACTAAATTTATCCGGATGACAGCCGATAACTTTAATCCAAAGGAACAAATTGTGCTCAATAAATCGGCTTTACTTTCATGCGAACTCAATGATTTATTGAAATAAACAGTGAGTATGAAAATAAAAGATCTGCCAAAAATGATATAATTTAACTATATAAATCAAGAGAAGATGGTGGATTCATGGGATATATAGAAGGCGAAAATAGAAATCAAATCATACTGTTTCCTGAAAGTATAGAAATAATAGGGACACCTATTTATATTGAAATCACTTCTTTCAAGCCATATAATGAATCCATGCCAAGAATAGCACGAATCGTTGCGGCGGGGTATCCTCACCACATCACCCAAAGAGGGAATTATCAACAAAAGACATTTTCTGATGATACCGACCGAAATAAATACCTTTCGCTTCTCAAAGAGGAAAATAAGCGCTATCACTTGATTATATGGAGCCGAAGCCCAAGACCTGGAAGGGATGGATTAATGAGCCGGATGATTCCGAGGAGATGAGAGAGATTAGAGAAAAAACCATGACAGGTCGGCCTCTTGGAGCTAATGATTTTGTAGAGAAGCTTGCAGGGTAGCTTAAGCGTTTTTTTATCTTAAAGCCTAAAGGAAGGCCTAAGAAGAGAAAGTCGATAAATAAGTATCTGTCCCTATTATCCCTATTTTCCATATACCAGGACGGTAAATTTGCCATAGAATTCTAATTTTTATGATAATAGGATCATTCTTTAAATGTAGGAGGTAAATAGAAAATGAAAACCAAATATAATCGGGTATACCAGTTCAGGATTACATTAGAAGAAATCGAACCGGATATCTGGAGAGTCATTCAGGTTCCGGAAACTTATAATTTTTGGGATTTGCATGTCGCTATTCAGGATGCCATGGGTTGGCAGGATTGTCACCTTCATGAGTTTATTCTCATTAACCCTTTAACTGGCAAAAAAACCAGAATTGGTATTCCATCAGAAGAATTTTTAGATGAAGAAACATTACCGGGTTGGAAAACAATGATTGCCGATTATTTTTCTATGGAAAATAAGTCTACAGATTACACCTATGATTTTGGAGATAACTGGCAGCATGCTATTACTTTAGAAAAAATAATTCCCAAAGAAGAGAAACAAGTTTATCCCCGATGTATTGACGGCAAAAGAGCCTGCCCGCCGGAAGATTGTGGCTCAATACCAGGATATGAGGATATCTTGGAAATGTTGAAAAATCCTGATCCTGATGGTGAAGAATACAAAGAAACAATAGAATGGTTGGGCGGTAACTATAATCCGGAACACTTTGCCCCTGGTGAAGTACACTTTGATAACCCCGAAGAGCGCTTCAAAATGGCCTTTGATCTTTGAGAAAGTATAACTTACAAATTGGTCTTTTAGCGTTTTGCCGTTATTTAAAGGTTTTTTGTTTTTAATAAATAGGCACAGCACCTATTTTCTTTGCCATAATCTCTATAAGATAACAGGAGAAGGTTGAACTAGCTCAATAATTCAGTAACTTTTTATGACTTTTCGTAAGAGATCTGATAATCAAGTTCCCCCTGGTATCGATAAGAATGAGCGTATGTGTTACTAAAAATATAACTTAAAATTGAAAGAGGGTATTTCAATATCTGAAGATTTTAGAGACTTTCTTAAGGACACAGTATTCGGAAAACCATTGATTTTTCGACCACAGACCAGGGCAGAGGCCTTAAACCACCACTGGCAGAAAAGCCTTGTAATCCCCGAAGATAAAAGAACAGGAGACGGTTCTCCGATCCTATTTACTATCTTTAAAAACCTTTATTTACAGGGCTTTCAGACCCTCTTCGGGAATGCCCCAAAAACGCACGGAGAATGCTTTTAAACGCACTTTAATTTTCGAAAAATCAGCAATTTACGACCCCCATTTTTGGCCTATTTTTGCCTCCCAAAAATTGCAAAAACCTTATAAATAGCCACTTTTAGATTTTTAGGTGATGGAATTTTAGTTAAAAAAGTGCCATTTTTGAGGGGTAAAGTATAGGTCAAAGCAAAATTTGCTTGTACAAGCAATCCTCGCATTATTCTCTTGAAACCCTTATATTATAAGGCTTTCAATAAGGTATTTTTCCACAGGTTTTACACATTTTCCCCATTTATAAGTAAATATGGTTAGTTTTAATCCATCTGTCATTCACACGAAAGTGGGAATTTAATCTTTTTCCTTAAAAAAGAAGGGTTTTATAAGACTTTTGTTGTAGTATAAAAAGGAGGATTATATATATAGTGCGTTGCAAATAATTTTATAGCAAATGATAGCTTTTAGTTATAATCATTAGTAAAAGTAATCTAATAAAAAAAGAAAGGCAAAGAAATGAAACATACTGAATTTAAATTCAAGACCTTTGATGAATTACAGCTCTTCGGTCAAAGCTGGCAACCGGAAGGCCAGAGTCGGGCAGTCGTTTGTTTTATTCATGGATTAGGAGAACACAGTGGACGCTATGCACATTTAGCTGATAGTTTAACTCAAGCAGGCTATATTTTAATTTCTTTTGATTTGCGCGGACATGGTAAATCTGAAGGTCCGCGTGGTCATACCCCTACCTATGAAGCACTAATGAATGATATTTCTTCTTTGTTGGAGGTTGCAAATAAACAATTTCATCAATTATCCTTTTTTCTTTATGGCCATAGTTTAGGAGGTAATTTAGTCCTTAATTATATTCTTCGTCGTCAACCACAATTTAAAGGAGTAATAGTTACTGCTCCCTGGCTTCGCCTGGCCTTTGAGCCTCCTGCTTTTAAAATTGTTTTAGGAAAAATAACCAATCAGCTCTTTCCTGCTTTTTCTCAGAAAAATGGTTTGGATACTAAGGTTCTATCTCATGACATCGAAGTAGTTCATGCTTATGAAAATGACCCTTTAATTCATGATCATATCTCAGCTCGGATGTTTATCGGCATCTATCAATCAGGACAATGGGCATTAGAGCATGCTTCAGAATTTTCTCTTCCTCTTCTTCTTATGCATGGAGGAGATGATAAAATAATCTCCGTTGAAGCAAGTCGCGAATTTGCCGACAAGATAAACGAAAATTGTACCTTTAAAATCTGGGATGGCTTTTATCATGAAATTCATAATGAACCGGAAAAAGAGAAAGTATTTAAATTTATGGTAGACTGGCTTGATAAGCAAGTTTAGACTTAAATTTATTATATAAGGAAAAGAGAGCAACAGGAAAACTGCTTTTTATTTCATTTGCTTATACATTCTATACTATGGTCAATAGCTGATTTTATTTTCTCAATTTCCATTTCCTGTACTTTTTTAGAAAAAGGTTCAAAAGAAATATCTCCAGCATAGCCAAGTTTGAGGAGTAATTCTATCTGTTTCTTGGTTTGAAGCCTATCTTGTTCGGTTACTAGAACCCGGTGTTCATCTCTATATTCATTAACAGGAATATTAGATTCTACCCCGGAGATGTGAACTAATCCGGTATAAGAGATATCATA
>DASRME010000385.1:0-3657 GCA_035648095.1 Atribacterota bacterium
TGCCAATGATATTTCTATTTGTTCAGCTACCGCTATTATTCCTTGAGAGCTAACTGTATCTGAAACCTTCTTAAATAGATTATTGGGCAGCCTTAAAACCTGACAATCTTGATTAATTTTTGGCACATTTTCTGCTGTTTCATTAATAATAAGGTATTTTATTTTTATTCCTCCGCTATTAGCTTCCTCAACTAGTCTGGTGCCTTCTATGAGAAATAATCCACTGTTTTCACGAACTTTTTTTTGACTTAAAGCTCTTACCAACTTATATATTGAATTTTCTCTGGAAGTAACATCTTTATACTGCTTCATCTATAATACTCCTCTATAGATTAAATTTAAGGGGTTCGGCCTGCAAAGATTTGTAATTAAAGCACAGTCTCCTGATTCGTATATCAGGACTTACAAATATTATATCACCATTTATATTCCATCTTTATAAATTCATCACTGCCTATTAAAGTATCCTTTTGGTAAACATCAGTTATTTCAAAACCAGCCTTTTCATAACATTTGATTGCTCGTTTATTAAAAGAACGGACTTCTAAAGCAATCTTTTTGCTGCCATGCCTCTTTTTGCACTCACTTTTTAGCAGTCCCATGAGCATATTGCCTAAACCTTGCCCACATGATGATGGCTTTAATCCCAATCCAACTAAAACAAAATCCTTATTTTCTACAAATCTAATATATCCACATAAATTATTACTCTTACCGATAACGGCAGTAAATTCATTCTTTCTTTTCTCCTCTATTGTTATCCACCATCTTTGTTGGGTTAGAGTATCCCAATCCGGATAATTATAAATAGAATAAATTCCTTCGTATTTCCAACAACATATTTGTTTTGCATGATCTTCAGTTAAAATTTCTAATTTTAAATTCATTATCTATCACTTACTTTCTTTATATATATAATTCTCTGTAAACCGTTTAAAATGAAATGATATTAACATAACTATACCCAATTACCCTTAATTCACTGCCACAATGCCATTGATCAAATATTTTATAAATGTCGTCTAACTTAAAATAACAGGACTTATTTCGTTTACGTTACTTTATTAATATACTCTTATAATTTTTTATTGTTATTATTTTAGTCTTAAAACTCAAAGAGGTTTATATTAGTCCTCGAAATAAAAATACCTGACAAAAGATTAAATTTTTCTTAAATCTACAAATTAAATTACGAAACCTTTCTATATTTTATACTTAATTAAAGCAATTCGATAAAAATTAAAAAATTCCTTCTTTTTTAAAATATATTATTTTCCATGAAAATATTCTCTGGCGTTAACTATGTAATTTATTATGGCTTTGAGGATAAGATATGCAGAACAAATAACCATCAGCAAAAGAACTTTGGGGGTCAGGTCTTGAAATGACACATTTTTTCCTTAATTTATTAAAGTACACTTTTTAAAGAATTTTCCTGAAAATTAGGAATTGCCCCGTCGGTGCTTTTTGGTATAAAGCTCTCCAGAGTTCTGTCCGGTAACGCTCTTTTTGCCTGAAAGTTTAAATACTTTTGGTATCTTACCTCTTCGGCTCCTTTTCTTTTATGATGGAAAGAAAAGAGCTCTCCTGTTATCTTCGTTCAGAAGAAAATATTTGATTTTAGGTTGAGTGATTGTAGAAGATTAATGCTTGGATGGTTAGTACAGTTAGGATGCGTTACTTAGTGGGTCTCTTGTTATAATGAAAGAATGCTACTCTTATTCTAAATCTTAGATAATATAGCTTTATATTTTAGTACGATATTATTACAGGTATTCTGCTTAGATTAAAATACACTATTCAATTTTTTAGTCATTATTTTATATATACTATACAACTTATTAAAAATCCTTCTTTTTTAAGAAAATAGTTTATAAAAATAAAAAAGCCAAATCATAAAGGTTTTTACATTTAAAATCTGGCTCTCTAAAAATGGAGCTCTAAAGTTATTTAATTTTTAGATTTTATTTTATATTATTTAAGTTCCCAATTTCCATATGGGTAATTTTGCTTAATCAATTCTGTATCGTATTCAAAGATATCAATAATATCTATTCCATTTCCATCTATTTTTTTACAGAGAACAACTATTTTGTCAGTAATAATTTTTACATATACGACAACAGTATCTCCAGTTATCTCAGTCGGTTTATAAAAATCATCGAGAAAAATCAGTAGGAAGGAACACACATCTTCAGAATTAATATTGATATATTCTTCCCACTCATCAATCTTATTATACCAGATCCCGTCATAAATACAATAACATTCAGCCAATCCATATTGCCGGTTAATAATTGCCTGCCAGTAGTTGTAAACTACTTCTTCTGCCAAAAACTTATCAGTTAATTCCGGAGCAACCCCGCAACCGGTTAAAGCTAAAATTAAAAGTATGACAAAGAACGATATTAAAACTTTCCTTTTCGCTTTAAAATCCCCCTTTAGTTATTTTATAGCCCTTTAAAGAAATCATCCTATTGAAGAGGATTGGTAAAAGGTTCTAATATTAGATTAGTAACATTAATCGATATAACTTTTTTATTTTCTCCTACAGTTATCCAACAAGTGTGATCTTCAGAATGTCCTATCCAAACAAATGTCCCAATAGTATTCCAGTCTTCATAAATGCTTCCATCTTCACAATAAGCAGCAAGCCAAATATTAGAGTAACCAATATCGACATTTCCGGTATTAGTTATTGTATAATAAACTTTCACTTGATCACTCCACTTTCCGCCGGAATAATCTTGTTCCCAGTCTGTTATTGCAACATCAGCACTCAAATTTTCCAATAAACAACAGCCCGAAAAAAATATAGCTAATATTAAAAATAAAATTACCAAAAAATATTTCCTTCTCATTGTTTATATAACCCCTAAATTATTTAATTTTTAAATTTTATTTTCTATTATTTAAGTAGTCACGGTAGGACAGCCAGTTACCTGACTGCCCCCGCACAGATCCCAGCGTGCGGAATTACCGCACTGGGCTCTTCAGAAATACTCGCTTCCGTAAAAGACAAAAAGTTTTATTTTGCCTTCTTTGCTATTCCCTGCAGTGAGGTTTGCATTTGTTCCTCCAGTCCTACTTGCCCGGCAAATGTTCCCTTTGCAGGCTACGTATTCTGTCAGTCCCTTCCTACTATTTGTTATGGTTACCCATTTTGATACAACACTTGGTATGGGTGGTTGGTTAGACCTTACCCAACAAGGACTTTCACCCTGCAAGAAATATAAAACTTCTTGGCGCTCTTACGCTGAAAGTTACCGGATTATTGGTCTAGTTCAACTGTCTTTCTAAGATTATAATATTTTTGGTATTTATTACTATTCTACTAAATCAAAAAATTTACCTTTTCCAAATTTTTTCCAATTCGGCCACCTATAAATTACATCATACATGTAGAGGTAAAGGAAAACATAATTATAACTTGATTTACTTAATATTGAATTTAAGGTCTTAAATTCTTCTAGTTTATATTTCAATCTAGGGGGCACTGATTGGGATATTCTGTGTCCAAAAATAACTAACAGCCACAATGCATTTAAATCCCCTAAACGATATCTTTCTCCTTTATTGATCTTAGATTCAATTAAACTTAGCAATCCTTCTTCTGTTAAACCAATAAAACCAACATTTAGATTGGATTCCCATTTT
>DASRME010000386.1:0-2683 GCA_035648095.1 Atribacterota bacterium
CCCTGTCCAGATAGCAACATGTTCAATTCTCATAACTTACCTCCTTGTATAATACATGATACATGGCGTTATTTCACTTAGCGTGTAAAGACATGGGGTCTAAAAAAAATAAAGATTTAATCCCTTGCCTTTTTATAATTAGGAAGAATTATCGAATAATTAACGATTGTAACCATCTCTGGGGCAAACTTAAATGGTTATTAGTTTTTCTCCGTTTTGAATAATATCGGTTAAGGGCTGGCCCCAATACTTCACCTCGATTCCAAGTTTTTCCAAAACTTCAACTGCACCTAATTGTTCAGCACATGCTTTGCAGGCAGAAAATTTTACTCCCTCCTTGATTAAATTTTTAATTTTATCCTGTATCTGTTTGCTTTCAGTAATTAACTTTGTAGGACCTCCCCATACTATTATGATGACCTCATCCCACCATTTCTTCAATTTACTATTAAGAGCATACATGAAAACCATCTTTTCAGCAGTCACCGGATCTTGATTGCTCCATAAAATATAAAGTCTTTTTCCATTATTCATCATACTATCTCCTTATAAAAATGATATTTTAAACTTTCGAAATCTATTTTAATAAAACTAATCATCTCCTATAAAACCAGGTAGTTTCACGGTTTGGTGCCTGGAAAAAAGCCAATCAAAAATTGATCATATACCAGCAAATATTTGATAATCATTTTATTTTACTCAAGAGCCTGTCAAGATAAATTGATTTCATTTGTTTACTGGCCATCATTTTTTTTACAGGGGGCAACTTTAGAATAACCGAAAGAATAGCTGCCATTGCCCTGTGACTGGCAAAAACTTGATTATCAAATATCAATTCCTGCAGTTTCCCCTTCTCTATTGCCATTAAAACAATCCGATGAACTGAATTAACCGGAGTGATAATTTGTTCTTCTCGCTTTTCAAGTACGATGCTATTATTGGGACACGCCCTAACACAGACTCCGCATCCCAGACATATTTCTTTGTTTATCTTCGCCTTCTTCCCGGACTTACCATTAATTTCTTTATCATTCGAAACCCACTTTATGGCTTCGACAGGACAAGCTTTGACGCATTTTCCACACCCAGTGCACTTTTTTTCATCAATCTTGGGAATATACGAGGTGGTTTGAACCGGATGGAGCATCCCAAATTTTTTTGCTGCTACCATTGCTTCACAGCAGCAACCGCAACAATTACATATAAAACTAACCTTGTTCCTGACATTCTCCCCGCATTGTACAAGATTGTATTCATAGGCTTGATGCAGCAATTCCATACATTCCGAGACTCCTACTTTTCTGGCATAACTATGTCTTACCAAAGATTTGGCAACATTATTAAAAGACATGCAAATATCTATAGGAGCATCACATGCCTTCCCCAAATGCTCCATTTTATGCCGGCAATAACACATACTGATTCCGATACATGATGCGGTTTCTATAATATGACTTGCCTTTTCATAATCCAGGATGGAAACTAGGTTGTCCTTGGATAGAACTTCCTCCTGTACAAAAATTCTTCCCAGTCTTGTCTCGCTTCCCAAAAACAAATCCTTGATAAAATCTTCCTCAATGTTGAGATACTGGTAAAAGAGTTCCGAAAGCACTTTTTGATCTAAATCGTGTCTGGTTCTCATCATCGAGAATTCGAAGAATCCTGCCATGGGGGGAGGAAGGACATATTTTTTAATTCCGTTATGGTCAGAATCCAAGAGAATAGCTCTACCGGCTAATTCATCTAATAATTTTTCGGTATTCACTGCATCTAATTTCCATATTCGGCGGGCTGTTTTAACGGTGAAAGGTTTTATGGGAAGTTGAGAAACCAGTTCCGCTTCCTTTTCATTGAAAAGGATACTTAATATCTTGCACAGTGTCTCAGAAGGAGGGGCTCCCTGGGGAAATTTATTTAACCTTTCTTCCAGTTTTTTATAAGCGGATTTCGCAGCCAAATGTGACATGATTTGCACCTGCCCAGAGATTGTTTTTTATATTCTATCATAAACCTTTGATTTCAAGAAGAAGAAATTTAATCCCTATTATCATCGGAAGAAAACATTCGATGTAACATTTTATTTTGATAAATTTTAAAAACTATCTTGGTTTTATATCCTGTTCTATTAATAAAATCTTAAATAAAAAATGGAAGAACTTACTATTATTTATATTGCAATCTTATCAAAAAATTTAACTCTTTGTTTTTAAATAACGAAAGATTTCTTCTGCTTTTGCCGGGCACCCTTTAATCTGTCCAACTGGATAATACTCAGCTACCCAGCGACAACACTGTCCTATGCTCACTAAAGGTTTCCTTAAATTGACTGTACCATGCTTAGAACTAGGAGAAAACTCACCTTCTCTATCTCTCAATCTTTGCCCCATAAGTATAGTACAACTTGGAGATTGCCCTTCTTCATCCAAACGCCGCATAGCAACCAGCAAAGCTCCTTTACAGGAACTGCATGTGCCTTTTTCAATCACTTCTAATTCCGGCAAATGATAATAGGACTCTTTCATTATATCAACTTTCTTTCCAAGTTGAATTTCTTTTAATTTTTTCGGACTGATAATATGAATTTCTCCCTGGTTATCCGGCCCTAAACCTGCTTGAGCTGCCAATTGAAGGTGAGTGATTTCATCCACACTATATCCCAACATAGAAGCAGCGATTATATCAA
>DASRME010000387.1:0-3080 GCA_035648095.1 Atribacterota bacterium
GCAAACAGTTTTTTAGAAGTAGACGGTGCCAAAGAGGTGGGCATTGAATTTCATTCTTTATCCAAAATCTACAATATGACCGGTTGGCGTTTAGGCTTTGCAGTAGGAAACGAAGAAGCTATTTCCGCCCTGTCAATAATAAAAACGAACATTGATTCCGGCGTTTTCAAAGCCATTCAAAAAGCTGGAGTAGAGGCCTTGTCTGGACCTCAGGATAATATACAAAAAATGAATGAAATCTATACCGGAAGGCGGAATGTAGTCGTCAATGGATTAAATAAATTAGGATGGAATTTAAAACCAACAAAAGCTACTTTCTACATCTGGATTCCTACTTTGAATAAAATGAAATCCGTGGACTTTGCTAACCTTTTATTAGAAAAAGCAGGGATCATCGTAACGCCTGGAATCGGTTACGGGGAATATGGCGAAGGATATGTAAGAATTGCATTGACCGTTGAGGAAAAAAGATTAGAAGAAGCAATAGAAAGATTAAAAAAATCGGGAATCAATCAAAAATAATAAAAATTTATAACGTACGCATTATAAACCATTTATCGAAAGATATGTTAAGTTTCAATATCTTACCCAGAATAACAATATAGGCCAAATAATTTAAAGGTAAAATTCATATAGGTACCTTAATATTCTTACTATGAATATAATTACTTAATACTAAGTAGATTTTCTTTACATCTTCTATCTAAAATTAAGAAAGCAAAAAATTATTTTTCAACATATTTTCTAGAAAGAACGAGTTTAGATTTTGCAGTTATATTCTCTTCAGATAATCCATATTTATTCAAGAGTTGTTCATAATCTCCCGATTCGCAAAAGACATCCTGTATACCAACTATTTCCATCGGGACAGGATAATTACTGACAATAACTTCAGCAACAGATGCACCTAGGCCGCCATATATACTATGCTCTTCTACTGTTACAATAGCCCTGGTTTCTTTTGCGCATTTTATGAGTAATTCAGTGTCAATTGGTTTAATTGTATGGATATTAACAACTCTAGCATTTATACCCTCATTTTTAAGTAACTTTGCAGCTTCCAAGGCTTTATGAACCATATAACCTGTTGCGATAATTGTAAGATCTGAACCATCCACCAAGATATTTCCTTTCCCAAACTCAAAATTATAGTTATCATCATATATGTATGGCATCTCTGCTCTACTGAGACGAAGATAGACCGGTCCCTCTATATCCAGACAAGCTTTCACGCTTTTTTCTGTTTCAACAGGATCAGATACTGAAATTATTGACATGTTTGGAAGAGCCCTCATGAATGCGATGTCCATAAGAGAATGATGGCTTGCACCATCGTATGAATCTGAAAGCCCGGAATATGCACCGGCTATTTTTACATTAAGATTTGTATATGCAATGAGACTATGAATCGGATCACCAGCACGAAGAACCATAAAATTTGCAAAAGTATTAATAAAAGGAATTTTTCCGGTTGTGGCAAAACCAGCTGCCATACCAGCCATATTTGCCTCAGATATACCTACATTAAAAAATCTTTCAGGAAACTTTTCCCCAAAAAGACAACTTTTAGTAGAATTCGAAACATCTGAATCGAGAACGATAATTCTTTTATCTTTCTCGCCTATTCGAACAAGAGCTTCTCCATATGCCTGCCTTATCTGCTTTGTTTTCATCATTAATTCCCTCCACTTAATTCTTTCATTGCAATATTAAAATATTCATCGTCGATAGGCTTACCATGCCAAATATTTTTTCCTTCCATAAACGATATTCCTTTTCCCTTAACTGTCTCTGCAATAATAATTGTTGGTTTAACTTTTATTCGTTTTGCTTCTTCCAGTGCACTTGAAATATCTCTGATATTATGACCATTCGTCTCTATAACTTTCCAACCAAAAGACTCCCATTTAGCATTTATATTTCCTAATGGCATAATTTCATCAATTGTTCCATCCAACTGCACTTTATTATGATCAAGTATAGCAATAAGATTGTCTAATTTATATTTTGAAGCTGCCATGGCGGCTTCCCAAATAATTCCTTCTTGTGTTTCTCCATCTCCGATTAGAACATATACATTGTATTTCTTTTTATCGAGTTTACCCGCTAAAGCCATGCCAACTGCAGCAGAAAGTCCAAGCCCTAAGGGACCTGTTGAAAGATCAACGCCCGGTGTAGTTTTTGCACATGGATGCCCTTGAAGCATGCAGTTGAGTTGCCTAAGATTGCAAAGTTCCCGCCTATCAAAGTACCCTTTCTCTGCTAAATTTAAATAAAGCATAGGAGCTGCATGTCCTTTGCTAAGAATAAATCTATCTCTATCGGGATCATTAGGATTTTTTGGATTAACCTTCAGTTCATGAAAATATAATGTTGTAATTATTTCTGTTGCTGATAAAGATCCTCCTGGATGCCCTGAGCCAATTGCATGAAGGCACTCAATGAGTTCTTTACGAAACTTTTTACATAAATTTACTAGCTTGCCCTCTTGTTCACTAGTTAAAATCATCAATATACTCCTTTTTGATTTTAAAAATATAGTATAAATAAATCTTATGTTGCAATCAACTACTGGTTATCCAAGAAATTGATAATTGAGTAGGACCTAAATCATTACATCGATACCCACCCTTTACAGGTGAGAAGTTCCCCTTATATTAAAATAGTTTTTTCTTCACAAAAATTTTAAACTGGTTTTAAAACGATTTTGATACCTTGTTTATTTTCAAAAATATCAAATCCTTCTTTCCATGATGATAATGGAAACTGGTGGGTAACAAGACACTTTAAGTCTACTTTATCATTTTTCACCAGCGATATTGCATTCTCCCAAGATGTCCAAATTGACCCCAAAGAACCTGTAACTTTCAGTTCCTTATAGCAAATTTGATTAAAATCAAGAGAGGTCATTTCTTCTGTTAACCCAATCTGGTTATATCTACCTCGTTTTTTAATTAAATCCATATTAACCTTAATAGCAGAAGAGGAACCAGAACATTCGAAGACAACATCAACACCACAATTATATGTTTCTTCTTTTATAATTTGATAAATATCTTCCTTTTGTATGTTGATTACTC
>DASRME010000388.1:0-2410 GCA_035648095.1 Atribacterota bacterium
CCGAATATTTTTATTAAAAGATCTGAAGCCCCATTTATTACATAGGGTTGCTGATCAAATTCCGGAGTACTGGCTACAAAACCTAAAAGCTTCACCACTCTTGCTACTCTATCTAAACTACCAAGATGACCCTTAAGTATAGCTAAACAATTAATAATAGATATCTTTGCGGCTTCATATCCTTCTTCAACCGTTAAATCTTTTCCTAATTTCCCCTTATAAATCAAAGTACCATCTTTTTTACTAGCTTGTCCTGAAGTATAAACTAGTTTTCCTGTTTGTACGCAAGGGACATAAGAGGCTACAGGTTTAGGTACATCGGGAAGAATTATACCCATATCCTGTAATTTTTTTTCTACTTCACTCATAGAATTTCCCCTTTTTTATTAAAATTATATTTTTTACAGCACCTGCTTTGCCCACTCCATATATATTTTATTAACAATAAAAACATTATCTAAATTAGTAAGAAAAATAGTTGTTTTAACAATATTTTCTAAATCGCTATTGGCTTCCTAGATAATAGCTTTTAAATTAAGCAATACATTAATAGTGTGCTCTTATACAGAAGAAAAAAGCTCTCCAATACTAGGATTTTTTTTCAAGCTGTTCGGATATATATGTGATGTGTTGTTCCAACCTTAATCGCTTGCGAAAGAGGACTGCTCGATTTGGCTGTACGATTAGTACCAATAACTTCTATTATTCACGAAAAATTCCTTCTTTTAGATTATTTTATAAATGATTTCTTATCACTTGCTTATAATTATAGCTAAAATAAAATAGCTAAAACGTTCTACTCAATTATTAACATTTCTATTTTATTCTTCACCTCCAGTCTTAAACTCCTTATCTAATATGAGTTCTAAGTAAAATAGTAATAATAAAATACCTTTTTATCCCGTTGGGAGGTGCATACGGGACATCTAAGATCTTGCAAAAATATTTCCCCTCAAACTTTATCCGTATTTTCAAAGCAATGCCTCAATCGACTTACGTAATTCTCAAAATTTACAGTAGTATTTCGCTCTCACCTTACCTCTCCTAGATTGCTTTATTAATCTCTTTCTTTTTAACGGTATTTTTTCCTTTCTAATCTAACATTTTTTTAATAAATTTCAAGTCAACATTCCCCCCGCTTATAACAGCAACCACTTTTTTATTCTTTCCGGGTATTTTTTTCGAAATTAAAGCTGCCGATGTTACAGCACCCGATGGCTCAACTAGTAATTTAGCTTTCAAGAGAAGATTCTTCGTGGCCTTCAATATATCATCTTCGCAAACGAGAATAATATCATCAATATACTTTCTTACAATCGGGAAAGTCAAATCTCCAGGTCGATTACTTCTTAATCCATCCGCAATTGTGTTAGTACTTAGTAATTTAGTGATTTTTCCTTCATGAAGTGAAACATACATACAATTACTTTCACTAGGTTCAACTCCATAAATTTTTATATCAGGTCTTTTCTCTTTTACTGCCGAAAGTATACCAGAAATTAAACCTCCCCCTCCGATAGGTGCTAGAATTACTTCTACTTCTGGAAAATCTTCTAATATCTCTAAGCCAATAGTGCCCTGCCCTGAAATTATTTTCGAATCGTCAAAACTATGAACAAAAATCATCTTTCTTTCTTCTGATAATTCCCGTGCCTTTTTTGTACGTTCTTCAGAAGAAGTTCCACAATATATTACTTCCGCTCCTAAACCTTTAATCGCCTGAACTTTCGCTTCTATCGCCCCTTTTGGCACCACAATTATACATGGGTATCCCATTTTTGAAGCGATATAAGCCACACCTTGACCGTGATTACCGGATGAAGCCGCAATAACTCCTCTGGCAGCAATATCAGGATCTAACTGCAAAATAAAATTAGAAGCACCTCTTGGTTTAAAAGAATTTGTGTATTGCAAATTTTCTGTTTTAAAATAAACTTGATGACCACTGGTTTGACTAAAAAAATCAGAATATTCCAAATTAGTATGCTTAACTATATGGCTTATTCTATTTTGCGCTTCTTTTATTTCAGTAAATTTGACCATAATAACACCTCATTATCTTTTTTTACTTTATCTTAAAAAGCAATTACCTTGTATTTATATATAACCCAAAATCTGCGTCTAAAATATTTATACAGATTTTTTGCTAAATTCATCCAAAAATCCTCTAAATCTCATGATAAATCTGCGAATTTACATTTAAATTCTACCATTTTCTTCACCGCCTTTCAAGGAAAAGTCTTATCCAATACAAGATGAGCCTGAAAAAAAGAGTCATGCTGCTAATATTTTATCAAATAATTTATCTCTTTCCAACTGTACTTTTTTAGCCATCTCATTATCAGTATATCTTTTTGCTTTTTTATCTAACATTTCAAAGGTTACACTTTCTTTTAGATATATCCGGGCA
>DASRME010000389.1:0-3164 GCA_035648095.1 Atribacterota bacterium
AAACATATATTAATATTGGGTCGGGTTACCTCTGGAGAGGGCGGTCACATAATTTTACAAAAATCAGAGCAGGTGCTAAAAGAAGAATTTCCAGAATTATATCAAAGGATCAGTCTTCATCTTCCCGATGAATCAATTAGGAGAGTAGGCCAATCCATTGCTGCTGCAAGTTTGCCTACTTTACCACAGATTATATTAAAAAGAAGTGGAGAGTAAATGATTAATAAAAACAAAAGAATTATTATAATAAATGGTACAATTATCACTCCATTTCACTTGATTAGCGATAAAGACATCATTGTAGAAGAAGGGAAAATTATAGAAATAGTGAACAAAGAAGAACTAAGTACTGCTACATTGACAGGAGCAGAGGTCATTGAAGGTAAAGATAAATATATAGTTCCCGGCTATATTGATATACATGTTCATGGCGGTGGTGGTTCAGATGTAATGGATGGAGACTATGAAGCCATAAACCAGATTGCCATTGCTCATTCTCATTTTGGTACCACGTCGTTTCTTGCCACTACAATGACTGTGAGTAAAGATAAAATCATTAGAAGTCTTCGAAACATTTGTGAGGCAGTAAAAAAAGGAACGGCGGGTGCGGAAATTTTAGGGATACATATGGAAGGACCTTATATTAATCCTGAAAAAAAAGGGGCACAAAAAGAGATAGATATCAAGAAACCTTCTATTGAAGAATTTAAAGAGTTTAATAAAGCGTCTGGAAATTTGATTCGTCTGGTTACTATAGCTCCGGAAATACCGGGGGCAATTGAGCTTATTAAATATTTGCATAAACAGAGAATTATTGTTTCAGCAGGGCATTCCAATGCAACTTATGTACAGACCCAGGCTGGCATTAAGGCTGGTTTATCCCATATTACCCATATTTTTAATGCAATGAGGGGGCTGCACCATCGGGAACCGAGTGTGGTAGGAGCAGCCTTAACTTCTTCGAAATTAACAATAGAGATTATTGCTGATGGTATTCATGTTCACCCCATTGTATTAAAAATATTGACACAAATTAAAGAAGATGTAAAATTAATCTTAATCACTGATGCAATGAGGGCAACAGGTATAAAAGATGGAAATTATGACTTAGGTGGACAAGAAGTTACCGTAAGTAAAGGACAAGCGAGATTAAAAGATGGAACCTTAGCCGGCAGTGTATTAACTATGGGAAAAGCAGTTAAAAATATGGTAAATACAGTAGGTATTCAATTACCAAAAGCAATTCAAATGGCAAGTTTTAATCCGGCAAAGGCTATAGGAATAGATGATAAAAAAGGCAGTTTGGAGCCAGGCAAAGATGCAGACATAGTTATACTAAAGAAAAACTTAGAAACTGAACTAACTATGGTAGCCGGCAAGGTGGTATATAGGAGGAGATAAAAGGCGTGAAAATTGTTATAGTAAAAGACTATAATGAGATGAGTTACCAGGCGGCTCAGTTAATTGCCGAGCAAATTACAAAAAAAAGAAATTCAGTTTTAGGTTTGGCTACAGGCAGTACACCTGAGGGTATGTATAAAGAAATAATTCGTTTACACCAAGAAGGAAAAGTGGATTTTTCAGAAGTAATTACCTTTAACTTAGATGAATACTATGGCCTATCTCCCAAACATTCCCAGAGTTATAATTTTTTTATGTGGAACATTTTGTTTAGACATATTAACATTAAAAAAGAAAATATTCATTTATTAAATGGAGTTACAGATAGTGTGGGTAAGGAATGTAAACAATATGAAGATTTAATTCAAAAAAATGGAGGAATTGATTTACAAATTTTAGGGATTGGTGATAATGGTCATATTGGCTTTAATGAGCCTGATATTAATTTAAATACTCGAACTCATTTAGTAAATTTAACTAGTAAAACGATTAAGGCGAATTCTCGTTTTTTTAATAAACCTCAGGAAGTACCCAAACAAGCTATTACCATGGGGATAGGCACTATTATGCGGGCAAGAAAAATTATTTTGTTGGCTAACGGCAAAAGGAAAGCTCGAGTTATTAAAAAAACAATAAATAGTCCTATTACTACTAAGGTGCCGGCAACTGTGCTTCAGCTTCATAATGATGTGACAATAATTTTAGATAATGAAGCTGCTTCTCAAATAAAAAATCTCCATCTTAGGGATTGATTATGAGAACCAGAAATTTATCCAAGCTCTAAAAGATGTACTAAAATTTTAGTGTGAAGGAGATATGAATTTGAGAAAGTTATTAACTGGAAATGAGGCTGTTGCTGAGGGGATAATTGTATCAGAGGTGGAAGTAATCTACGGATATGCGGGAGCTCCTTTTATAAATTTTTTAAATAAAAGAAAGATTTTTAAAATTTATGTAGTATGTAGTATAATGTAGTATCAATTTAAAGTAGAATTTATTTTTATTTTTTTATTTGAGTGATTCTGGTATTTAAAAATTAAATAACTCTTAGATGGCGGATTTGTTTAAAAATAAAAAAATTTGAAATATTTAAATTTATTAAAATGGGGAACTATCATTTTGGCTAAAATTGGGAAATTAACAATATTATTATTAATATCTTCTGAACAAGAAGAAAAAAAATTGTATGAGAAAATCAGTAATTTAGGATATAAAATATGTATAGGTAAGGCTGGAACAATGGATAGCAAAGAACTTATTGCTGCAATAGAAACCACGGCAAAGAGAGAAGGAATTTTTAGTGCAGGCTGTTATCGAGACGAACATGTAGTATACCATACTATTTTAAGTGCATTGAAGGGTTTATGCAGGGGAGAAATTGGCATTGGTAATTTTTTAAGGACTGTAGGTGTAAAATTTGTTGTTTTAAGGGGTCTTATTGATACTTCACAAAGCGATTTAGGAGAATGGATATCTGTAGGTATTTATGGAACGATAGGAGCTCCAATTAAGGGCTTTGAACATGAGGCAATAGGCTTGGAAATTAACAATATTTAATGGCCTCGTTTACACTATCAAGCATGTATTGATTGGATTAAGTTAAATTTGAAAAATACAAAAAAATATTATAATAAAATAAATAAATAAAAACCCATAGTCATTAGATAATAGGGGGTGAATATTAATTCATTCCCTATTTTTTTTTATTATAATTTACCCATAATTGTTAAATTATAACTAGATAGGAAATATAATATATTGTT
>DASRME010000390.1:0-2234 GCA_035648095.1 Atribacterota bacterium
GATATTTAGCATTAAATGCTTCCACAGTAGCATCCCAAGCCTTAGCTTCAGGAGAAGTAATATCAAGAAAATTAACCATCGTTAACTCCACTTTTTCCTGAGCAAAAACACAAA
The DNA here is from genome assembly GCA_035648095.1 of Atribacterota bacterium. GTDB lineage: Bacteria > Atribacterota > Phoenicimicrobiia > Phoenicimicrobiales > Phoenicimicrobiaceae > Sediminicultor. The sequence goes on from DASRME010000390.1 coordinate 115, forward strand.
CTGATATACTCGAAACAAATACTAAAACTAGAACAAAATAAAATAATCTTTTAAACATCATTTTTATCCTCCATTAATTTTTATTTTTTCTTTTAATCACAAGAAAAGCAGAAAAATGATAGATTTTATTTTAAATAACCTCCTTTCTATTTTTCCCCCCTTCCTCTATCTAAAAGGGGGATTCCAATTGTTTTAACATACACATACAGTAAATTTTTATTTTAAACATACTTTTGTCAGTGACTTTATTAAGTAATTTTAAAAAAATTATTTTAAAACTTATTTAATTTTATATTTTTATAATAATTTAACCCTGAAATCAGGAAAAAACCGAAAAATGAAATATCTCCTGTAAAGGAATAGTAGCAGCAGCAATTACTCTAAAGTCTTCTCCTAAAGAAGTTGGACATATTTTGAGCTGCTTAGTTAAAATAGCCAAAGCTTGTTCAAACACTAATTTCTTTACCTGGGAAAGCAAAAAATGGTTATTGTAAGCAACCTTCCCCCCAAAAATGATTATATCTGGATTTAATAAATTAACCAGATTAACAATCCCAGTGGCAAGAAATCCTGCAACTTCCTCCATAATTTCTTTGGCTAATTGATCATTTTTTTTTAACGCATTAAGAAAAATAGAAGGAGTAACCCGATCTATATCTCCTTTCGCTAATTCCAACATCATTGTATGTTTCCCCTGAGATATAGAAGATAATACGTTAGAGTAAATAACCGGCCAACTTATATAATTTTCCAGGCAACCTCTGTTTCCACAATCACAATACATCCCATTTCTATCTATGCTGGTATGACCAAACTCTCCCGTACCGCCATTACGACCACGAAAGATAGACCCGTTTACTATAATTCCAGCCCCTACTCCATCTCCTATGGTAATATAAACTAAATTGTTAAATTTTTTGTAGGCTCCAAATTGTTTTTCAGCTAGGGCAATTGCATTGGCATCATTTTCTAACCAAGTCTTTAATTTAAACTTTTTTTCCACCATTTCTTTCAGGGGAATATCTTTTAATTTTAATTTTGTATTTTCATAAATTATACCTTTGTCTACATCAACAATCCCGGGTGATACAATCGAAATCCCGATGCATTTTGTTAAATCAGAATATTCTTTTAAAAACTGACCAATTGACTTTAAAAAATAATCAATCAACAATTCACCTGTTAAATTATGAATAGGAAATACTTTTTGTTTGCGAGATTTTGCTTCCAAATTCATTTCAGCAATTTTAATGGATGAATTAGCAATAGCAACTCCAATAATAAATCTACTTTCTGAAGAAAATTGAATAAGAATGGGTTTTCTGCCACCACTAGACTCCCCTACACTCGCTTCACGCGCCAACCCCTGCTGAAGCAATTTTCTTACTGCAGCAGTAACCGTTGTAGGACTTATTTTATTTCTTTTGGCAATTTCGCTGCGGGAAATAGGACCATAATGGCGTATTGTTTTAAGAATAATAGATCTATTTAATTCTTGAATTAATTTTAGATTCCCAGTCCTTTGCATTTAATTGACCTTCTATCTATATACTTTCTTTTTCCAATGACTTTATTAAGTATTTTATAAATTATACATTCAATATATATCTATTGTCAAACAACATTTTCTAAATTTTTTAAATAAAAATAAATAATTTAAACTAAATTCTAAAAGAGAAAAACTGTGTAGAAACCTTATTAAAATTGCACTACAATAGGTAATGATAACCATAAATAATGATTATTGATATTTGATGTGAAGGGATTAAAGATTTTAGAAGTAAGTTGCTTTTGTACTAAATTCTAAAATTTTTCTTAAAGACAGAAAAATCAAAGAACTAATTTTTATCTAAAATATCTTATAATAAAAAATTTATCACTAATGACTAATAGTTTTGTTATTCGATTATCCTTTTAGTAGCTGCTTCATTACTGGTCAACAATTTTTTCAAATTTATTCCTCCTCGAGAAGGGGAAGAGTAACTGAAGCAGTGGGTAGAACTAATACTTTTGCTTCATCCCCGTAATTTTTTAGAACATCGTTTAAAACGGATTGAGCTGATTTAGCCGGTAACATTCCCATTTCCATTATATCTTTATCTTCTATCCCTTCTGATATC
>DASRME010000391.1:0-2679 GCA_035648095.1 Atribacterota bacterium
ACAGGAGCAAGCAAGTATAATATTAACATACCTAAAATCACGTACTCCAAACTATTTATTTTTAAGCATATTGCGGCTAGTACCACAATTAACACCAAAATAGAAATTGATATTATTATTCGTTTAATTCTATTAGTGTACACAAGAGGTTTCTTGGCTTTCTTCGGCTTATTAATTAAAATAGAAATTAAAAATATTACTGGAAGAACTATTAATGCAAAATTAGAATCAAATCTAAGCAGCAGAAGTCCAAACAAAAAAATAATTATATGAATTACAAGTTTAGAATAATTCATAAACATCCATTTTATCTGCATTCCGTAATGGTAAGAATTAAGTTGAAAATAATGCAAAAAATCAATAATCGCAAACGAAAAACTTATTAAGAAAAAAATGACATTAGCTGTTAAAAAAACGATCTCCATCAACAATTACTCCTTAAATATTCATAAAAGATGAAATAACTTTATTAAAAACATATTGCTGCTCTAGAAACGAATAGTGTCCACAATTATCTAATATTACTAATCCCGCATTTGGCATACGCTCTTCCATTAATCTTCCATCACTAACAGGTGTTTCATTATCATTTTTCCCCCAAATCAGCAATGTTTCAGCAACATTTAGTTCGAAATATTGCGTTAAATCTTCGTTAATAACGTTTACAAGGATTTGGCGCATGATTGGGGTTGAAGTATTATAATCAGAAGATCCGAACTTTCCCCTCCAATAATCCAATGCTTCAGGAAAGGTTGATTTAATAATTTTTACACTTAAAATTTTCTTTGTAACCTTGAATGCCCTAAGTTTTACCTTTTGCTGAAAGCTTTTACGCGATTTAACTCCAGCACTATCAACAAGGATTACCTTATCAATAATAAAAGGCAGATTCCTGTTTATCTGCATTTTGGCAATAACTCTTCCACCAAATGAATGACCAAGAAACGATATTTTTTCAGCTTTATAGGGTTTTAAAAAATCTATTACAAAGTCAACATAGTCATCTACGCACCAAGCTTCATTCGGTTCGTCACTCTCTCCAAACCCGGGCATATCCATCGCAACTACTCTATATTTTTTCGACAGTAATTGTATTAGGTTTTCAAAAAGATTAATATTAGAACCCCAACCATGTAACAGAACAATTAATTCCCCATCACCTTTTAAATTATAGTTAATATTCAAACCATTTATATCAACATTCAATGTCTTACCTCCAAGTTATTTAAACATGCTAAAAATGACTATATGTAAGTAGTCAACTTAGTCATTATACCACAATTAATAAGAATATTTCTACCATTTTTGTTATAAGTTGCTTGTTCTTGATATGCGTACTGAAAGCTACCCCATAACAAATGTCAGTCACTATGGTATTGAGGACCCCCTAAATTAAGTCCAGTATAAATGTTAAAAATCGAACTTCTTATTGGCTTGATCCTTTGCTGTAGAAGTAAACTCAAATGGAGTTCAGTTAGTATTAAAATATATATTGGGAGTTTGAAATAATCTCTGTAAATTAGCTTTCTATGATAAAATTTGAGATTGGGAAGTAGTCTGAAAGTGCTTCTTCCCTTTTTTACAATATATTCAATAAAGGCAATTATGTCAATAGCACCTTTTGGAATGTGCTATTCTTACTATATTGATTATTTGATTTAAAGTGGAATTCGCCCCTCGTACATAATACAAAATCCACCATATACCTGGCCCCAATCTTTTAATTACTTAGTCCATTTTTTCGTAACCTGTAGGGTTGAAAGGTACAAGGCCCCTCTTCATTATCAACTTATTTGAAATGACTTTTCTTTCTATTGTTTTTTGGAGCAATTCCATCTATCACATCAACCAAATCGATTGTTCTTGCATTATAGTACTTAATTAATTGGTGCATCGTACTATGCCCAGTTATTCTCTGTAGAATTAAGGGACTGACGTTTTGATTAACTGCGTTTGTAATGAATGTATGTCTGAATAGATGCAAACTAGTTTTATAGACCCCTCTCTCATTGCAATACTTCTTAGTACTATCCTGAAGTGATGTCATTGCCATGATATCGTTGTATACAGTTGGGAAAAGGTAATCATCAACGCTTCCTCCCCTTTCTTCCATATAGTTCGTTAAAACGGCATATAGGCTCTTGCTGATGGGAAGCATTCTTGGTCTTTTGTTCTTTGTCTGGTTGACGGTAATTGCTCTGCTAATCACGTCAACGTTGTTAACCTTAAGTTCACGGAGTTCCCTAGCTCTAATACCCGTGCTTGCTAACAATCAAATAATCGTATGCGTTCTAGTTGTAATAAAGTCAACCTTATTCGGATTATCAAGCAATACCTTTAACTCATCATCCGTATAAATTTCCTTAAAAGTCTCTTGACCCTTCACAATAGGCATAAGGAATTTATTTAGTATATATCGTTTCTTTACTCCATACTTAATCATCGGACTTATATTCTGTAGATATGAGTTCAGCGTAACAGGGTTTGATATGCCCTTTTGCTCCTTCATATAGATTATGTAGTTTTCTATCATCTCATACCCGATGTCCTTACAAATAAGCTCTACCCCTGCAAATTCAAGGAAATAACCGATTTGATACCTGTAACTCTTTATTGTCCATTCTGATAATCCTCTTACTTCTGCATTCCTTAAAAATTCCTCCCCTAACTCCTTAAAAG
>DASRME010000392.1:0-3822 GCA_035648095.1 Atribacterota bacterium
TCCCAAGATGAATGCCTTTGTGGAAAGAGTAAATGGTACGGTCCAGACCGAATACCTAGATAGATTTTATGAAGAGACCAATGTAGGTAAGATTAATGAAATACTATATGATTGTCTCATTGAGTATAACTTCTATCGACCACATAGGAGCTTAAATCTTTTGACTCCGATTGAATATTGTAGTAAGTTAAATAACAGAGATGCGGAAATGGTGCAAATGTATTGGACTCAAACACTGGTTTGACAAAAATGAAAAAAGGGTATAAAATTCGAAAGTAAAAAAGAATTAAAGTGCTTTGTTCGTTTAATCTCTTAAAAAGGGGAACGGGGAAACCAAGATCGTGGGGTGAATCTCATTATCATTATTCTTAACAATGAGTAGAGTAATCCTTATCAGCTCAAACCCGTCAGCTAACCTCGTAAACGTTGGAGGTGAAATTGATTTAACAACATATTCTTCTAAACATATAGAGAAACTAAAATCGAATAGTTTCTCTTTTTTTAATTAATAAATTTATTTTACGGTTTTAGAGAAAGATAAAACGAGGTGAATCTCTTGAAAATAATTATCATCGGAGCAGGAAAAGTTGGCTGTCAAATAGCTAACACTCTTTCTTCAGAAAATCATGATGTAACCTTAATCGAAAAAAATGATACAATCCGACAGTCTGCTCAAAATAATTTAGATGTACTCACTGTTTTGGGCAATGGAGCCAATGTTCGCACTTTAGAAGAAGCGGGAATCAAACAAGCGGATATGATCATTGCTGTAACCAGCAGTGATGAAATAAATATGATAGCCTGTATGACTGCAAAGCAATTTAATGTGCCTCAAAAAATTGCTCGTATTAGAAATCCTGAATACCTGTATGCTAACGTCTTATCACGAGAAAAATTAGGAATAGATTTTACTATCAATCCGGAGAGGGCTACCGCTAAAGAAATAGTTAAATTACTCAAATCGCCAATAAATGTTGCACAAGTACAGAGCTTCGCCGGGGGAAAGGTTCAACTTTTTGAACTTAAAGTTGAAGAGGGTTTCCCTTTTATTAATCAACAATTAAAAACTATTGTCTTTAAATATCCTATATTAGTCGCTGCTATCTTCCGAAATGATAAGATAATTATTCCCAACGGAGAAGAAAAAATTGCTTTAGGCGATAACTTATACATTTTAATTAAAAAAACTTATTTTGCAGGGTTAAACGAAATTTTTAACCAAAAACCTCTAGACATGCAAAATGTTTTTATTTTGGGAGGGAGCAGAATTGGCGTTCAAACTGCCATAATATTAACAAAACTAGGCATTAAGACTAAATTAATTGAAAGAGATAAAGTAAAATGTGAAAAAATTGCCGAAAAACTTCCTCACACCCTGGTAATAAATGGTGATGGTACAAATATTGATCTTTTAAAATCTGAAGGCATAGAAACCACTGATGGTTTCGTTGCAGTGACAGGATTTGATGAAGATAATCTTTTAGTCTCTTTATTAGCCAAACACCTGGGTGCAAAAAAAGTCATTGCCAAAGTAGATAGAGTAAACTATATACCCATACTGGAAAAAATTGGAGTAGATGCCGTAGTAAATCCCAGAATGACGACTGCTTCTGCCATCTTACGATTTATCCGAAGAGGAAAAATAATTTCTCTAACCTTATTAAAAGAAGGAGAAGCAGAAGTTATTGAATTAATAGTTAGTCCCCACTCAAAAATTATTAACACCCCACTAAGAAGGGCTAACTTACCCAAGAATAGCATTATCGGTGCTATTGTTCGTCAAGATGAAGTGATTATCCCTCATGGTGATGATATTATTCAACCTGAAGATAAAATAATTATATTTGCCTTGTCATCCGATATAAAGGAAATAGAAAAAATATTCGATGGTGGGAAGAAATAAAAGTGAGATATAATGTCGTACTAAATACCCTGGGAAGCCTTTTGTTTTTTTTAGGATTAAGTATGCTGTTTCCTCTTTTGTATGCCATTTACTATCAGGAACCAGTCATTAATAGCTTTATTCTTTCTATGGCGGTTACTTCTTTAAGCGGGATTTTATTATGGAAATTTTTTTCTTCAAAAGAACCTATCGGTCATAAAGAAGGATTTGCAATTGCTGCCCTGGGTTGGATATTAGCTGCTGGTTTTGGAGCACTCCCCTTTTTATTTTCCGGTACTTTCTCTAATTTTATTGATGCTTATTTTGAATCAATGTCCGGATTTACCACTACCGGGGCTACTGTGCTTGCACCTATTGAGGGAAATCCTTATTCCATTCTTTTCTGGCGGGATTTTATCCAATGGTTGGGTGGTATGGGAATCATAGTACTGGTAGTAGCTATACTCCCGGCCTTAGGTGCGGGAGGAATGCAATTATTTAAATCAGAAGTACCCGGACCTGAAAAAGATAGATTAAAACCAAGAATGAAAGAAAGTGCTAAACTTTTATGGCAAGTCTATATCATCATATCTGCTTTACAGGTTGGATGCTTATATTTTACCGGAATGTCTTTATTTGACGCCCTTACTAATATGTTTGGAACTATGGCCACGGGAGGTTTCAACCCTAAAAACCTAAGTACAGGTGCTTATAATAATCCGGTCTTTGAAATTATTATCATTTTCTTTATGTTTGTAGCCGGAGCAAATTTCACCTTACATTATCAAACCCTTCATGGAAATATAAAAAGCTTATTCAAAGATAAAGAATTCCTTTTTTACGGAAGCGTGGTTCTGATTGCTATCCTGGCTGTTACCACCGAACTAAGAGTGACGATTTATAACTCAATCTTTACTGCTCTAAGATATGCTTCCTTCCAGGTAGTATCTATCGTTACTACGACTGGTTTTGCAACCGCTGATTATGATACCTGGCCAGCATTTTCCAAAAGTATTTTACTTATTTTAATGTTCATAGGCGGTTGTGCCGGCTCGACCGGTGGAGCTATCAAAAATATTCGGGTTCTCCTCCTCATAAAACAGGCACATAGAGAATTTCGTAAATTAATTCATCCTCAAGCGGTATTTCCGATTAGATTAGGAGATAAAGTAGTGTCTGAAGATGTGATGCGCAATATTACCGGATTTTTCTTTCTTTATATCTGTATTTTTGTTATCTCCTCTTTTGTAATGACTATATTGGGACTGGATATAGTCAGTGCCATGGCATCAGTTGCCGCTACTTTAGGAAATGTAGGACCAGGTCTTGGTCTGGTGGGACCGAGTCAGACTTATGCCTTTATTCCACCTTTAGGGAAAATTATTTTAACTCTCTGTATGTTATTGGGTCGATTGGAAATATATACTGTTCTGATTCTGGTAGTTCCGGAATTTTGGAGAAAATAATCAATTAGATTAAAATTCATCATTTAAAAAACGAGGTAAAAAACTATACCAATTATTAAAAGGGTAAAAGAAAAAAAACTATCACCACCTCAGGCATTAGCATTGGGATTTCTTTCGGCAATTGCTATAGGCACTATACTTCTTATTCTTCCCGCAGCTTCCAGTACACAAAAGAGCATAGGTTTTATCAACGCCCTTTTTACTGCTACTTCCGCCACCTGTGTTACTGGATTGATCGTGCTGGATACCGGAAAAGATTTTTCTACTTTTGGACAATTGGTTATCCTGATTCTCTTGCAATGCGGTGGATTAGGAATAATGACTATGTCTACTATGTTTGCTTTTTTAGCAGGAAAAAGAATCTCTTTAAGACATAGATTGCTAATACAAGAATCCTTAAATCAATTTTCTATCGGAGGATTAGTCCGTTTAGCTAAATATATCTTAATATTTACCGCAGTTATCGAAGGTGTA
>DASRME010000393.1:0-17928 GCA_035648095.1 Atribacterota bacterium
TATTTATCCCCGATATCCTGACCAGGGAGAAGATATGGATTATAATTTAAATCTTAGTCCCTCTCATTATTTAAGAAATAGCCTTGAACTTTTACAGCGAACCAAAGGAATAGCAGACAGGGAAATGTAAAGCGGGAAGAAAACAGTAATAAGTGACAAGTAATAAGTAACCTTTTTTGTAAGCTTGAAAAGGTAAGCTCATTACTTATTACTTGTCACTATATTTCAATTCGCTAAACACTCCATGCTAAATAAATTTGAATTTAAGAAGGGATGACTAATGTTCTTTTATAAATTAAAAGATAAAATACTAATTTCCCAATGGGAATAAAATGAATTAAATAGAATATCTGAAAGCGAAGCTAAAGAGAGCAAAGAAATAATTTATATTCTTAACAAAGTAAACCCTTTAAAATCAAGAAGAAGTTTTTGTATTTCCGATTCCTCTCTTATTTTTTTAAAAGAAGAGGGTATACAATTGCTTCAAAAATCCAGGAAGATTGATTATAATTTACCCCCATGGCTTACAAAAAGAATAAAAGAAAAAAGAGTGAGTTCACTTAATACCAAATATCCTAACTGGCAAGATGTATTAACTTATAAATTTCCTTCCCGGTGGAAAGTTAATATTATCGGATTGGGAGATGTAGGAGGGGTCATTATTACCGGTTTAAGATTATTGGGGGGAAGATATATTGAATCTATCGGAATATATGATAAAAATATAAAGGTAATAAAGAGATGGGAATTGGAGGTAAATCAGATATTTTCTCCTTCTACTACTCAGAAATTTCCCGAGGTTTACCCGATAAAAGAAGGGAATATTTTTGATTGTGACATGTTTGTATTTTGTGCAACTGTAGGAGTTCCTTCTTTAAAAGAAGGACAAGAAGATGTGAGAATGAAGCAATTTAAAGGAAATTCTAAGATAGTCTCTGATTTTGCCCGAAAAGCCCGGGAAAAATCGTTTAAGGGGATATTTGCAATTATCTCAGACCCGGTTGATTTATTATGTAAAGTTGTTTTTCTGGCCAGTAATAAAAATACAAGTAGAGAGTTTGATTCTAAAGGATTAGCGGCAGACCAGATAAGAGGATACGGATTAGGAGTAATGTATGCCCGGGCAGTCTATTATTCAAAACAAAATACTAAAACTGCTGACTATAATCGAGTAGGCAGAGCTTTTGGCCCCCATGGCCAGGGTGTGCTAATTGCCAACAGTTTAAAAAACTATGATGAAAATCTTTCAGATATACTTACCGATCAGACCGTAAAAGCAAACTTGGAAATAAGGAAGACTGGATTTAAACCTTATGTAGCTCCGGCCCTATCTTCCGGCAGCTATCCTCTTATTGCCACCATGAGCGGGAAATGGCATTATAGTGCAACCTTTATGGGAGGGGTATTTATGGGGGCGAAAAATAGACTGCTTAAATCAGGAACTGAAATTGAAAGATTAGACCTTCCGGTTAACTTAATAGAGAAAATTAAAGAAAGTTATCAGAAATTGGGTAATATTCTATAAACAATATCTCGATAGAGGGAATTATTTTATGGATACTATTTATATGATTATACCAGGAAAAATATCAGATAGTTTTGCTGAGATTGTCAAAAAAGCCACAGAAAATTGTCAACTAAAAATTATAAAGACTATTCACGATTTTCCTGTTGATTTACGAAACAAAAATATTATATTTGCTATTGAATTAGATGAATGTGGATTTAATATTCCTCTATTTGAAATGCTTTTAAAATTAAAGGAAATAGGAGATCATTCCCTTTTAGGTTCAAGAGCCGTAATTATTATTCAAAGTTCGAGTGAGTTATTTACCAAGAGCACCGCTCAAAAGATAGTTTTTTTAACCAATCAGATGGGATGTAGATTTCCCGGTCATCCAGTTGTAGAAGCCACTTATAATCTTGATAATTTTATTACCTGGCAAAAAACATATCACCTGCCTCTTGTAGAAATTTACCAAGAACAAATTGAAGAATTAATTAAAAGATTAATGGGTGAGGACTTAAAATTAATTAATAAACCGAAGATACTTGTACTGCATTCGAGTTTGTTTAAGACATCTAATACTCTTATGCTTTGGAAAATGGTAAAAGAAAACCTTCGCGAAGAAGATATAAGAGGATTCCACGTAGAAAATGGAACCGTGGTAGACTGCAGGGGGTGTTCTTACAAAACCTGTATTCATAATAGTGAAGAAAAAAGCTGTTTTTATGGGGGGATTATGGTAAAGGAAATTCTTCCCGCAATAGAAGGAGCCGATTGCGTAATTTGGTTATGCCCCAATTACAATGATGCAATATCCGCAAAGCTTATGGCGGTTATTAACAGAATGACTGTGCTTTATAAGAGGGTGGAATTTGGGGATAAAACCTTATTTTCCATTGTTGTTTCCGGAAATTCAGGTGGTGATTGTGTAGCCAATCAGTTGATAGGGGCTTTAAATATTAACAAAGGATTCAGACTGCCTCCTTATTTTGCTCTAACAGCTACTGCCAATGACCCAGGGACAATAATAGATGTTTTGGGGATAGATCAAAAAGCAAAAAAATTTGCTGAAAACATAAAAAGAGAAATAAAAAAATAAAATAAAGAGATTTAATTGATATTATGCAGAAGAGAGATATTAAAAATATTATCTTAAATGAACTTCAAGAAGAGGTTAAAAAATTAGGAGAAAAAAAATATAGAGCGAATCAATTATTTAATTTGCTCTACAAAAAAGGTATTGAAGAATTCAGAGATATGTTGACTCTCCCGATATCATTTAGAGATTTACTTCAAAAAATATTTTACATAAGCAAGATAGAGTTGGTAAATTTAACTAAATCAAAAGACCAAACCGAAAAATATTTATTGAAGTTAGAAGAGGGAAATTTAATAGAAAGCGTTCTTATATTTTCTGGCAAGAGAGTGACTGAATGTATATCTTCCCAAGTTGGTTGCAGATATAACTGTTTGTTTTGCGAAAGCGGTAAGAAAGGTTTTACCAGAGACCTTACGGTTGCCGAGATTTTAAATCAAGTTTTATTTGTTAAGAAAAAAAAGAAATCTAATCCCAACAATATTGTATTTATGGGCATTGGCGAACCTTTAGACAATTATGATAATGTTGTCAAAGCTATTTGTATATTAAACTCTAAAGATGCATTTGACATTGGAGCAAGAAAGATTACTATTTCTACCTGCGGGATAATACCAGCTATAGAAAGATTACAAGAGCATAATTGGCAGATAGAGCTATCAGTTTCTCTACACGCCCCAGAAAACAAATTAAGGTCCTATCTAATGCCGGTAAACAATCTGTATCCATTACCTGATTTAATAGTAGCGTGCAGAAATTATACGGTTAACACTAATAGACAGATTACTTTTGAATACATTTTAATTAAGGGAGTGAATGATTCATTAGATTATGCAGATAAATTGGCTAAACTAATTAGGGGATTTGATTCTAAAGTAAATTTAATTACTTTTAACCCTACCCCCGACTCTTTGCTGCAAGCACCCAGTTCTCCCCACATTCAATCTTTTAAAGATAAATTAATTACTAAGGGAATTCCAGCAACCATAAGAATCTCAAAAGGTGAAGACATCTCTGCTGCTTGCGGACAGCTAAAGAGCCTGCATCTTAAATAAGCTAAAAGGGCGTATGCAATACGCCCCTACTTCTTTCTTTCAAACTTGAAACTTGAAACTTGCAACTCGAAACTAATTGCTTATTACATATTATTTGTTACTGTAATTTATACGACATACGATTTTTTCTTGACTTTATACACATATCTGATATACTTTTAACGAAGATAATGTTGAGTAACGGGCCCATAGCTCAGTTGGTAGAGCAACCGGCTCATAACCGGTCGGTCCCTGGTTCGAATCCAGGTGGGCCCACCAAAAATTGGTAATTATTAGTTTTGTTAATAATGAAAGTAGTGTGAAATTTATGGAAAAGCATAAGATTATAAAAACACAAAAGTTTTGTTGAAACCTTACTTCTTTTAAATAAGAAGTGAGGTTTTTTTATTTTAATGGCCTTTACAACTATGAAGAAAGGAGAAATAAGTTATTGGTAGCAGAACAATATGTTAAGCTTTTAGAATTACAGAAAATCGATATAAATATCTATGAAGAAGAGAAAAAGAAGAAAAGTTTGCCTTTAATGTTAGAAGAGATTATCAATAAAATTCAGGAGCTGAAAGATAGTTTAAAAAATAAAAATGAAAATTATAAGAATTTACAGATTAAATTAAAAAGAAAAGAATTAGATTTAGCTGAAAAATCTACTAAAATTAAAAAACATCAGGAAGATTTGTATGGAGGAAAAATATCTGATATCAAAGAGCTTAAACAAATTCAGAAGGTAATATCCGGTTATAACGAAGAAAAAAATGGTATTGAAGAAGAAATATTAGACTTAATGGAAGAAATGGAAGATCTTAATAAATCAATTTATAATCTCAATGAAGATTTGAAATGCAAAGATGAAGATTTTAAAAAGTGCAAAGAAAAAATAGATCTTGCGATGTTAGCAATTGAAAAGAAGACAAATTCTTTAAATATCAAAAGAGGAGAGATATTAAGCAAAATAAGCGATGACCATCTTTTAAAAGAGTATGGATTTTTAAGAAAGGAAAAAGGCGGAAAGGTCATTGTGGAAGTTGATGGTTCTATATGTCCAGGCTGCTATCTTGATCTTCCCAGTGATGTTATCTATCAATTAGAAAAGAATCGAAAGATAATAATTTGCCCCAATTGCAGCCGAATTCTAATTTGGAAAGATTGACTATTAGCGTAAGCTTTAGTGGGATAGTTAGACAAAGAAAAGAATATTTATTGCTCTATTTTTTTATAATTTCTTTTTTCTTTACTGTTATATGCTGATTCAATTTTTTAAATCCTAAGCTCTTTTTTCTTAACGCGATACTCGATACTATATACTCGATACTTTCTTTTAAGTTAATTGACTTTACTGTGTTAAAATGATATTTTAAAATTGAAAAAAGAATATTTGATAAGTAGACCAGGTAATCGCGGAAGAAACACTATTTCTTCCGAGGAAAGTCCGAGCTCCATCGGGCAGAGTGCTGGGTAACCCCCAGTGAGGGTAACCTTAAGGAAAGTGCTACAGAAAATACACAGCCGAGCACTCAATCCTGAAATTAAATAAAAAAGAAAATATTAGATCTGAAAAGTAAAAAATCGTTTTATTAGGGAATAAATTTAACCTCAGGATTGAGCGCTCGGTAAAGGTGAAAAGGCAGGGTAAGAGCCTACCAGTTGTTAGGTGACTAACAAGCTTAGCAAACCCCACTCGGAGCAAGACCAAATAGGAAGAGTTGTGGTGGCCCACTGAATCTTCGGGTAGGTCGCAAGAGGTGTAAGGCAACTTACATCCTAGATAGATGATTACCACCCTTATAATTTTATAAGGGGACAGAACTCGGCTTATACGGTCTACTTGTCAAAATTGACAGATAGAAAGACACACAATAGAATATTTTATTGTGTGTCTTTTTTTATTCTTTTTGCTTCAAAAATCACCCCGTTAAAGACCAATATTTAAACTTGTTCCCTAATTTCCCCCAAAATACGAAAAAAAATAGTGTATCCATGATAGGAAACACGCTATATAGGTGGTATTTTCAAAATAATTTAAAAAAATTAAATTATTTTCAAAAAAAAAGAGGACTTTTCAAAAAAATGTAGTATAGTATATGTAGTGGAGTGAAGTGGAGTGAAGTGGAGGATATAATATAAAGGAGATTTTATGTTTTTAGGACAGTATGAGCACACTATCGATGAAAAGGGAAGATTGATCGTGCCGGCAAAATACCGTGAATCTTTAGGTGATAATTTTATTATTACTTTCGGTCTTGATACTTGTCTTTTTGTATATCCTCTTGAAGAATGGAAAACTCTTTCTGAAAAAATGAAGTTGCTCCCCTTGGGACAAAGAGATGCCCGAGCATTTAAGCGAATATTATTTTCTCGAGCTACTGATTGCACTGTAGATAATCAAGGTAGAGTCATTATTATGAAATATTTAAGAGATTATGCCCAGATTAATAAAGAAATTATGGTTATCGGGGTTTTGGATAGGATAGAGATCTGGAGTAAAGATTTATGGCAAAAATACTTTAAAGAAGTTGAAAATTCATATGAAGATATTGCCGAAAGAATATATGAACAAGAAGGGTAATCTATGGCAAATTCCTTTCACATTCCTGTGTTAACAAAAGAGATCTTAAATTATTTAAACTTAAAGAAAGGAGGTGTTTATATCGATTGCACATTAGGGGGTGGAGGACACTCCAAAGCTCTTTTGGAAAAAATTTATCCTTATGGTTTGTTGATAGGTATAGACCAGGACATAGAGGCAATCGAAACAGCAAAGGAAGAATTAAAAAGTTATCGAGATAAAGTAAAAATAATTAAAGGAAATTTTAAAAATTTAGAGGAAATTCTATCGGATATAAAGATTAAAACAGTTTCGGGGATAATTTTTGATTTGGGAGTGTCCTTTCACCAATTAAAAGAGAAAGACCGAGGATTTAGTTTTAAAGAAGATAGCCATTTAGATATGCGTATGGACTTAAATCAAGAATTTAACGCTGATATTTTGATTAATAGTTATTCAGAAAAAGATTTAGCTGAAATATTTGAAAAATATGGAGAAGAACGGTTTTCCAAGAGAATTGCTCGTTTAATTGTAATAGAACGAAAAAAGGAAAACATTAATACAACCAAACAGTTGGCAGATTTAATAATAAGATCACTTCCCAGGACTAAAAAGAGGCATACCTGGAGAATACATCCCGCCACCAGAGTATTTCAGGCCATTAGGATTGAAGTAAACCAGGAACTTAAGGCCTTAGAAAAAGGGTTGAATCAGGCCATTAGGGTGTTGGAGAATAAGGGAAGGGTTTGTGTTATTTCTTATCATTCATTGGAGGATAGGATAGTTAAACATCAATTTAAAGAAGTAGAGAGAGAAGGTAAAGACAAAGGAAATTATGGATTAAAAATTATTACAAAAAAACCAATTATTCCTTCTTTGGAGGAAGTAGAGGATAATCCTAAAGCAAGAAGCGCTAAATTGAGAGTGGCAGAGAAAATAATATCTGTATCTTAATTCGTTAGTTAGTTACCTGGGTAGCTTAACTTCATGTCAAAAACTGTCAACCAAAATCTGTGTTTAATACTTATCGACTAACTGACTATTTACTATCAATTAAAGTAAAAGGGTGATAAAAATGAGAGGGAACGGTGCTATAAATTCTTTTAATTGTGAAAGTAAGAATGCCTTAATTATTCTTGGATCATTTTTACTATTAATAATCTTTGTTACTTCTGTAATCATTTTTTATATTTCTAATAACATTGTATTAACCGAATTGGGATATAAATTAATAAAGTTGGAAAATGATAAAATAGCCTTAGAGGAAGAAAATAAAAAACTTGAACTTACATCGGAGACTCTTTCCGCTTTTGATAGAATTGAAAAAATTGCTTATAATCATTTAGGAATGATTAGACCAAAAGAAGTTAAATTTATTGCTTTAAATACCACTTCCAAGACTAATTCCGGAAATGAAAATATCGGAGCAATTAGTAACAATAATGAAAAGGAAAAAAATTTTTGGGCTAGTTTTGACCTAAATAAAATAAATGATTTGATTTTAGGGGCATTAAAATAATATACTTGTAGCAATCTAGGTTAAAGAGGGCGGGAATAGTTGTTGCTTTCCAAAGAAAAAAAAGAACGTATTATTTTTTTATTTATAATATTTATCATTCTTTTTTTATCATTAATTTATAGATTATATAATATCCAGGTTATTCAACGGAATAAATTTGAAGAAATTGCCCAACAAGAACACCTCACTTCTTTCTCTATCGAGGGAGAGAGAGGCAATATTTACGATAGAAATTATAAAAAATTAGCCGTGAATATTAATGTGCAATCTTTATTTGCCATTCCTCCCAAAATTGTAAATCCCCAAGAAACTGCCCGGAAAATATCTTCAATTCTGAATTTAAAAGTAAAAGATGTGCTAGAAAAAATAAACCAGAAAAAATCTTTTGTGTGGATAGAAAGGAAATTAACTGAAACAGAAGTCGCAGAGATAAAAAAACTAAACTTAGAGGGATTTGATTTCTTAGATGAAAGCAAAAGATATTATCCTAAGAATTATTTAGCTTCTAATTTAATGGGGTTTGTAGGGATAGATAATCAAGGCTTGGAAGGTTTGGAATCATTTTTTGATAAAGACCTAAAAGGTTTGCCTGGTTTAGCAATTTTAGAAAGAGACGCTACTGGAGGCGAGGTACCTCTTAGCATTAAAGAGGCCACTGCTCACAAGGATGGGTATTCAATTGTTTTAACTATTGATGAAGTGATTCAATATATCACTGAAGAAGCTTTGGATAAAGCTTTTCAAAAATCCAAAGCTAAAGCAGGAATTGCAATTGTGGTAGAACCTAAAACCGGGGAAATTTTAGCAATGTCAACAAAACCTTCCTATGACCCTAATTATTTTAATACATATCCTCGTGATCTCTGGAGAAATAGGGCGATAACTGATGCCTATGAACCGGGATCGACCTTTAAAATTATTACCATAGCTACAGCTCTGGAAGAAAGAGTAGTCAATTTAAATGATCAATTTAATTGTATAGGGTGGACAAAATACAATGGGACTGTTTTTCACGATATACACATACATGGCTCTCAAAATCTTACCGATATTGTAAAAAACTCCTGTAATATAGGAGTTATTCAAACCGGTACGAGATTAGATGAAAAAGTGTTTGAAAAATCTATTAGAAGATTCGGATTTGGGACACTAACTGAAATAAACTTACCCGGTGAAATAAATGGTTTAGTAAGAAGTGTAAAGGATTGGTCAAAAATATCCCTGGCTTCTCTATCTATAGGTCAAGAAATTTCTGTTACTCCCATTCAGCTGATAATGGCTGTATCGGCTATTGCTAACAGAGGGACTTTGATGAAACCGATGATAGTGAAGGAAATTATAGATTCTATGCAAAATAAAATTCGGGTATTTAAACCAAAGCCGGTAAGACAGGTAGTATCTGTTGATACCGCCTTAACTATGACCAGGATATTGGAACAGGTGGTAGAAGATGGAACTGGTACAACGGCTAAGCTTGCAGGATACCAAACAGCAGGAAAAACCGGGACTGCTCAAAAATTTGATTTTTCTACCGGTAAATATTCTATAGATAAATATAGTTCATGGTTTGTAGGCTATGTTCCTGCAGAGAATCCTGAGCTAGCTATCTTGGTTTTATTAGATGAACCTGTGGGGAGTTATTATGGTGGAACAGTAGCCGCTCCGGTTTTCCAGGAGATTGCCTCGAAGGCTCTTCCTTATTTATCGGTTCCAACAAAATAAGTATCTCGTATCTCGTGAATCGTATCTCGTAAAGAAAATAGAAGCCTGAAGTCAGAATTTAGGAGATAGAATATTAAATAGTGGCAGTATAGAATTTAGAAAAAATAGAAAAAAGAAATAGACAAAATATAAATATTAGATAGAATGTAAGTAGCAATAATAAGGAATACAAAATCGGATTCAGTTGGTCAATTGGAGAATCGGTTAATTGGTGAATTGAACAATTAATATAGAGGGAATTTTTTATGAAATTGATTAAATTAATAACAAATTTAGACATTAAAGAAATTAATGGTAATTTAAATTTCAATATTAAAGGAATTTATCATAACTCTCGGGAAATAAAGAGAGATTATTTATTTATATGCATAAAGGGTTTTGCTTTTGACGGACATAATTTTATCGATGAAGCCATTGATAGAGGGGCTGTTGCATTGGTGGTAGAAAAGGAAATATCTCTCAGGCCAGGCATTACCATAATAAGAGTAGATGACAGCCGTAAAGCTTTGGCAATTTTAGCCAATCAATTTTACGATTTTCCTTCGCGAAAATTAAAATTATTTGGAGTAACCGGAACAAATGGTAAAACCACCATTACTTATATGCTAAGAGCTATTTTTCAGGAAGCCGGTTTTAAAACCGGGCTTCTGGGCACTGCTCAAAATATAGTTGGCAATAATATTAACTCCTCTAAGATGACTACCATGGAGTCGATAGATTTACAAAAAACCCTTAAAAAAATGGTTGAACAGAAGAATGATTATGTAGTAATGGAAGTGTCTTCTCATGCATTACAATTATCTCGCGTAGAAGGATGCGATTTTAATATAGCTATCTTTACTAATATTAGTAAAGAGCATTTCGAAATTCATAAAAATTTTTCTAATTATTTAGAAGCAAAGAAAAAATTGTTTTTAAGCTTAAATAAAAGCAAGAAAGAGAATTCTAAAAAATTTGCAATCATTAATATTGACGAAAAATACAGCAAGGATTTCATAGATTGTAATAAGGTAAATTTAATGACTTATGGAATAGAAAAAGGGGCTGAGATTAGAGCCAAGAAAATAAAAATGGATCTTAAAAGTTCTTCATTTATAGTGGAAACACCTGTAGGAGAAACCGAAATATTTTTAAATTTTAACGGAAAATATAATATATACAATGCTTTAGCAGCTATAGCAACGGCGATTACTCAGGATATCCCTCTTAACATAATTTCCAGAGCTTTTTATAAATTTTATGGAGCTCCAGGAAGATACAAATTGCTTGAATATGGTCAGAAATATACTATTATTATAGATTTTGCTCATAATTATCATGGATTAGGGAGTATATTACAGAATTTACGCAATTTTGCCTCTCATAATATAATCACTGTGTTTGGACATGGAGGAGAGAAATATAATAAAGTAAGAGTTACCATAGGGGAAGTTATAGGAACATATAGTGATTATGTGGTAATAACTGCGGATAACCCTAAAAGTGAAGATCCTGTGGAAATTGCACAAGAAATCGAGAGAGGGGTTAAAAAAACAGGTAAAGATTATATTATAATTACTGATCGGGTAAAGGCCATTGAACATGCTTTGGAAAAAGCCGAAGAAGGGGATATCCTCTTAATTGCTGGAAAAGGGCCTGAGAATGAACAGATTTATCATAACAGAGTAATCCATCATAATGATGAAGAAGTAGTAAGAAATATTTTAACAGGGAGATAAAAGATTGGAAAGTTGTAAAATTAGAGAATTGATAAAAGCTATCTCGGGAAAGATAATTCAGGGAAACCAGGATTGCATAATAAATAGGATTTCCATAGATAGCCGAATTTTAACTCCCGGTGATTTATTTTTTGCTATAATTGGACCCAATTTCGATGGACATGATTTTATTTTAAAAGCTTTTAATCAGGGAGCAGTTGGCGTAGTGGCTTGTAAAGGTGTGAGTACTTTATTACAGAATGAGATAGTAGATAAAAATAAAATTATCATAGAAGTAAAAGATACTCTTACTGCCCTGCAGGATTGGTCCAGGTATTATAAAAGCAAATTTAAAACTTTTAATATCTGCATCACCGGTAGTAACGGAAAGACTACGACCAAAGAAATTATTGCTCATATCCTATCTTGCGAGTTACCTCTTTTAAAAACTTCTGGAAATTATAATAATGAAATTGGAATTCCTCTTACTCTGCTACAGCTTAATAAATCACATAAATTATTAATAGCAGAGATGGGAATGAGGGGTTTGGGCGAAATAAAAACTCTTACCAGCTTTATTTCTCCTGATTTAGCAGTGCTTACTAATATTGGAGAAGCGCATATTGGTTTATTAGGTTCAAAAGATAATATTTTTAGGGCGAAATCGGAATTATTACAATCATTAGATAAAGATGGTATAGCCATTTTAAATAGAGACGACCTTTATTTTTTAAAAGCATTAGAAATTGTTAAAAATAGGAAGGTATATACTTTTGGTATTGAAAATAAGAGTGATATTATGGCTTCCAATATCAGATTAGCAAGCGACAAAGGAATGAGATTTACCCTCGTAGTACAAAATGATATAAGTAAAGAAATATATTTTCCCTTATTGGGAAGGCATAATATCTATAACGCCCTTGCTGCCACTACGGCTGCCTTTGCCTTAGGGAAGGAATTGGAATTAATAGAAAGAGGGCTATCTTCTTTTAAACCGCTGGACCTGCATATGCAATTAAGTAATTTTTTCAATGGTATTAAAATACTGAATGATTCCTATAATGCGAGTCCATTATCAGTAAAAAGTGCTTTAGAAACTTTAGCAGAAATCGCGCAAAATAATAGAAAGATAGCTATCTTAGGAGATATGCTGGAATTAGGAGAAAAGGCTGACTTTTATCATCAAGAAATAGGGGAAAAAATAGTAAAATTGTCTATTGATATACTAATAACTGTGGGCCGGGGAGGAAAAATAATTGCCCAATCTTCTATAGAAGAGGGGATGGCAGAAGAAAGAGTTTTTTCTTTTAAGAAAAATGAGAAAATAAAGTTAGCCAAAAAGCTATTAAATCTAACTAAACCAGGAGATTTTATCCTATTAAAAGGTTCTCGAGAAATGAAAATGGAAAAAATTTTAGAGTTTTGTCAAAAAGAATACCAAAAAAATAATCTCATCTAAGGAGGGAAGAATGATCTGTTGGCCACTAATAATGTTAGCTTCGTTTTTAATCCCGACTATTACTTTACCATTTTTTATAAATTACTTAAAAAAGCATAATATAGGGCAGAAAATTCGTCAGGAAGGGCCAGATCTTCATCAACATAAAATGGGAACACCTACCATGGGAGGAGTAATAGTGATTTTTACTTTAATAATAGTAGTATTACTCTTTGTTCCTTACAATAAATATATTTTATGGTCGTTAGTTGCCACTGTTGGTTTTGGGCTTATCGGTTTCATTGATGATTTAATAAAGCATATTAAGAAACGATCCTTAGGTCTTCTTACCATGCAGAAGTTCTTTCTTCAAATTGTCCTTGCTTTAATAGTTGTCTATTGTGTCCAACAAAACACTGATTTAGGAACAGAAATCTATTTCCCTTTTTTAAAAAATGGTATAAATTTAGGAATTATGTTTGTGCCTTTCGTGGTCTTAATGATAGTTAGTTCGGTTAATGCAGTTAATTTAACCGATGGTTTAGATGGGTTGGCAGCTGGCCTGATAATTATTGCCATGTTAAGTTTTGCTTTAATTGCCTATATTCAAAATATAGGGTCGATGGTTCTTTTTTCAATCATAGTAGCTTGTGCATCTCTCGGCTTTTTAGTATATAATTTTTTTCCCGCTCAAATATTTTTAGGAGATGTTGGTTCCTTGGCATTAGGCGGCGCACTCGCTTCAGTGGCAATATTTACCAGAACAGAATTAATATTACTAATCATCGGCGGAGTATTTGTGATTGAAACTTTATCGGTGATACTTCAAGTTGTTTCGGTAAAAACAAGAGGTAAAATAATTTTTAAAATGAGTCCTATTCATCACCATTTTGAACTTTGTGGTTGGGAAGAACCTAAAATTATTATTAGATTTTGGATAGCGGGACTTATTTCAGCACTTATTGGACTTAGCAGTATAAGTTTATAGTATCAAGTATATAGCAATTAGTAAAATACAGTAATAAGTGAAGATAATATATTAGTATAGAGCGTATACATTTAGTTAGCTGGTTAAGGAAAAAGAAGAAAGAATGAAATAAGTATTATAATCTAGAGGTTTTATTCATCGAACCCGTTTCGGGTCGGATAAATCCAACCCCTACAAGAGATAAGAAAGAAAAGAAAAAGGAAATAGACAAAATATAAGTACTGGATAGGTGTAGGCAGCAATAATAATTAATATAAAATTGAATTCAATCGGTTAATCGGTAAATTGGTCAATTATCTTATCTTGCATTTAATACTAACGACTATTCACTATTCACTAACGACTAATTATGAGGTTATACTTAGATGTTAATAGAAAAAAAATCTCCTGATTTATGGCTTTTTATAGCAGTAATTATACTTATGGCTATCGGCATATGTATGGTTTTTAGTTCAAGTTACATCATGGCTTATAAATGGTATGGGGATAGTTATTATTTTTTAAAAAGGCAATTAATTTATGTTATAATAGCGCTGGTAGCATTTATTTTTGCTATATATACCGATTATCATTATTATAAAAAATTTACTCTGCCTATTTTAATTTTATCCATTGCATTACTATCGATGGTATATATTCCCAGTATCGGAAGAACTGCCGGTGGGGCAAGCAGATGGGTTAAAATAGGATTTTTTTCTTTTCAGCCTTCCGAAATTGCTAAATTTGCTTTAATCTTATATATGGCAGAGTCTTTAACCAGAAAACAAGCAGAAGATATAAAAACCTTTATTAGAGGGGTATTACCTCCTCTAATTATTATGTTTGTAATGTTTTTATTAATTTTGAATGAACCAGATTTTAGTACTTCCTTAATTATTTTAGGCATTTCTTTTATTATGTTATTTATTGGGGGGACCAGGGTAATTCAACTTTATGCCTTAATAGTAGCAGCAATCCCCTTGGGAATTATGGTATTATCAAGAGAAGAATATAGAAGAACGAGATTGCTCTCCTTTTTGGATCCCTGGAAAGACCCTCTAGATAGCGGGTTTCACATAATTCAATCTCTATTAGCCTTGGGGAGCGGGGGAATCTTTGGAATCGGATTGGCAGAGAGCAAACAAAAATATTTTTATCTTCCCGACCAACATACTGATTTTATCTTCTCAATAATCGGTGAGGAATTAGGGTTTATAGGTACTGTAGTAATAATTATTCTCTTTATAATATTGTTGTGGCGCGGATTCAAGATTGCCTTAGATGCTTCTGACCAATTTGGAACTCTACTTGCTGCAGGCATTACTTCTATGATAGTTTTTCAGAGCATTATAAATATTGGAGTTGTAACCAAGATGATCCCCACTACTGGTATTACTTTACCTTTTATCAGCTATGGGGGTACATCTTTGATTGTAAATATGTTTTGCGCGGGAATTCTATTAAATATTTCCCGATATAAAGTAAAAGAATATGGAGCGTAATCGATGGCACTGAGGGTGATAATTTCGGGTGGTGGAACAGGGGGACATATATATCCAGGAATCAGTTTAGCTTATGAGATAAAAGATAGAGATGTAAACAATGATATTTTATTTGTAGGAACCGAGAGGGGCCTGGAATCAAAACTTTTACCTCGAGAGGGTTTTAAAATTATAAAAATTAAAGCTCGAGGTATTAAACGAAAAATATGTTTTGAAAATTTAACGGTTTTAGTTATTTTTTTAGTTTCTTTATTTCAGTCATATAAAATATTAAAAAAATATAAACCGGATATAGTTATTGGAACAGGGGGCTATGTAAGTGGTTCGGTTGTTTTAATGGCTGCGATATTAGGTATCCCAACTTTTATTCATGAACAGAATGTAATACCCGGAATTACCAATAAATTTTTATCTTACGTTACCAGGGCAACATTTCTAAGCTTTAATCAGTCAAAAGAATATTTTAGCAGTAAAACAAAATTGATTTTTACGGGCAATCCCATACGTTTTAAAAATATTAAACAGGATACAAACAGAGAGTATGAAAAATTTAATCTTGATTCTTTGAAAAAAACTATATTAGTATTGGGAGGTAGTAGGGGAGCAGCTTCAATTAATAGAGCTGTTCTACAGGGTATCGATTTAATAAAAGAAGTTATAAAAAACAACTGGCAAGTTTTATTGATTAGCGGACAAGATGATTATGATAGTATGATACAAATAGCAGGAGAAGACAATAAAATATTTTCGGTACAATCTTATCTCTATGATATTGAAAAAGCCTATTCTCTGGCTGATTTAGTCATCTGCCGAGCGGGAGCTACAACTTTATCTGAGATTGGTACTTATGGCTTACCGGCAATTTTAATACCTTACCCCTATGCTACTCGCAATCACCAGAAAGTTAATGCTAGGGTTTTTGAAAGGGAAGGTGCTGCAATATTAATTTTAGAAAAAGATTTATCTGGGGAAAAATTAGCCCAGGTTTTGCTCGATTTAATAAAAAATAAAAATCAATTAGAAGCAATGGCTAAAAAGAGTAGAGAATTAAGCAATGTGAACTCAGCTAATAAGATAGTAGACTATATTTCTGATTGCATTAAGTAAATTGAAAAATATATAAAAAGTATTTAGTATACGGAAAAAGAAAATGTAAAAAGTGGCTTTCAAACGATATATCATATATGGCATAAGGATAGGAGAGGAATAATATTTAATGAATGAAAAAAAATTACATATACATTTTATTGGCATTGGTGGATCAGGAATGAGCGGCTTAGCTTCAATTCTTCTTGATTTAGGTCATAAAGTTAGTGGTTCTGATATTGCAACTTCAAAGATCACTAAAAGATTGGCTGATAAAGGGGCAACTATTTTTATAGGTCATAATGAAAATAATCTGGAAGGGGCAGATTTAGTAGTAGTTTCATCGGCAATCTCCGAATCTAATTTGGAAATACGAGGTGCCAGGGATAGAAAGATTACCATGATTAAAAGAGCTGAAATGCTGGCAAAGCTTATGGACAATAAATACGGAATAGCCATTGCCGGTACACACGGTAAGAGCACCACTGCTTCTATGATAAGCCTATTATTAGAAAGAAGTGGCTTCGATCCTACTGTAGTAGTAGGGGGAGAATTAAACAATTTTAAAAATAATGCTAAATTGGGGAAAGGTAATCACATAGTTGTCGAAGCCGACGAAAGTGATGGTTCATTTTTAGAATTGAATCCACATATGGTGATAGTGACCAATATAGAAGATGATCACTTAGATTATTATAAAAATATGGAAAATATTTTAAAAGATTTTAGAAAATTTATTAATAAAGTTCCTGATAATGGACAAATTATCTTGTGCAGAGATTGCGATAATGTAAGGGGACTGGTAAAAAAATGTTGGAGAAATCATGTTTCTTATGGCATATTTAACAAAGCGGATTTAATGGCAAAAGATATAGAATTAGATAAGTTAAATTCCAATTCAAAAATTTACTGGCAGGGCGAAAAAATAGGTGATCTTTGTTTAAAGGTTGCGGGAAATCACAATATTTTAAATGCTTTAGCGGCAATTGCTGTTGGTCTGGAACTGGGGATAAGTTTCTCGGATATTGCTAGAATATTAGAAACCTTTCAAGGGGTACACCGAAGAATGGAAATTATTGCCAATTTAGACGATGAAATATTAATTATTGATGACTATGCCCATCATCCTACCGAGATTAAAGCAACCTTGAGTGCCTTAAGAAGTAGCTGGCAAAACAGGAGAATAATTGCCGTATTTCAGCCCCACCGCTACAGTAGAACTAAACTTCTAGCAGAAAAGTTCGGTAAAGCATTTTTTGATGCCGATTGTGTAATTATCAATGATATTTTTTCTGCTAATGAATCACCAATATCCGGGATTAGCGGAGAAACCATATTTAAGGAAATTAAAAAATCCAATCATAGACATACTAAATATTTGCCCTCTAAAAATAATATTCTAAGTTATTTATGTGAAATTGTTCAACCTGGCGACATAATAATAACTATAGGAGCGGGGGATATTTGGACTGTTGCTCAAGAATTGGCTACACAGTTAAAGAAAAAAAAGGTGTTTTAATTTTATTTAAAAATGAATATAGATATTATAAAAAATGAGTGTAAAAAGCAAGAAATTGTTGGTATAATTAAATATAATGAGCCATTGAAGAACCATACTTCATTAAGGATCGGAGGACCTGCTGATTTCTTTTGCAACCCTGGTAATATCGAAGATTTAAAAAAAATCGTTTCTATTTCTAAGGAATATAATATTCCTTACTGGGTTATCGGGAATGGAACAAACTTATTAATTTTGGATAGCGGGATAAGAGGTTTAGTAATTAACTTAAATAAAGG
>DASRME010000394.1:0-2210 GCA_035648095.1 Atribacterota bacterium
ATTAAAAATTTAATAATAGAAGAAAAACATGCAGAAATAATTAGAATGATCTTTAAAATAAAACTACAAGTATTTATCGGGGGATAATTAAAAATGAGTATTATGATAAAAACTAAAATAGTATGTACTATTGGTCCAGTGAGCAATTCTTATGAAAAAATAGAGAAGCTGATTCAGGAAGGTATGGATGTCGCCCGTTTAAATTTTTCTCACGGAAGACATGAAGAACACCATCAAGTTATTGAAAATATTCGTCAGGCCTCTTTGAAGACAAATAAACCTGTAGCTATCCTTCAGGATTTGGGAGGGCCAAAGATAAGAATTGGAGAGATTGAAAAAGAGCCCATTTTTTTAAAAGAAGGTTCTTCTTTTATTCTGACTAACCGTAAGGTTCCCGGAGACGAACAGGAAGTATCGGTTACTTTTCCTTCTTTACCTCAGAAAGTGAAGAGAGGTGATTGCATCTTTTTGGCTGACGGTACCTTAGAGCTTAAAGTGAAAGAGCTTACTTCTACAGACATTATCTGTGGGATAGTGAGAGGTGGAAAACTAAGCTCTCATAAAGGGGTAAACATCCCGAATATATCTATGGATATTCCGTCTTTAACTGAAAAAGATTATCAGGATATTCTCTTTGGAATAAAAAATAGAGTTGATTTTATCGGTCTTTCTTTTATCAGAAATGCTGAAGATGTCTTAAGGGTAAGAAAAATTTTAAAGGAAAACAGGGCAGAAGATATTTCCTTAATTGCCAAGATTGAAAAGAAAGAAGCAATAGATAACCTGAAAGAAATAATTGAAGTTTCTGATGGAATCATGATAGCTCGGGGCGATCTGGGAGTAGAAATACCTTTAGAAAATGTCCCACTGGTTCAGAAGGATATTATTAAAAGATGTAATTTTGTGGGGAAGCCGGTCATTACCGCAACCCAGATGTTAATGTCGATGGTAAATGTACCTCGTCCTACCCGGGCAGAAGTAACCGATGTCGCCAATGCAATCCTGGATGGGACTGATGCCGTGATGTTATCCGAGGAGACTGCAATAGGCAATTACCCTTTAGAGGCAGTGGAAACCATGAATAAGATAGCCCTAAGAGTTGAAAAAGCTATAGATTATAAAAAAATATTGATTGAGAGGTCGCTTTCGGTTAAACCCACCAATCCGGATGCGATAAGTCACGCTACCTGTCAGGTAGCCATGGATTTAAAAGCAAGAGCCATCGTCACCTTTACTTTTTCCGGGAGTACAGCCCGTATGGTATCCCGATATCGTCCCCCTGTTCCTATTATTGCAGCCAGCACCCAGGATTCCACAGTTAGAAAACTTGCTCTTAGCTGGGGAGTTTACCCTTTTAAATCTGATGAATTAGAAAATACCGATGACATGATTGAAAAATCAAAGAAGATTGCCTTAAAAACCGGATTAGCTAACTCGGGAGATAAAATTGTAATTACCGCGGGAATTCCTTTTAAAGTTCCTGGCACCACTAATTTACTAAAAGTAGAAACATTATAATTGATACCGGGGAAGGTTCTCTGTATCAATCAAAACTGTAGGACAGGCAGAAATAATTGTTTTCTTTAAAACCGCTGCTCTGGGTGGCGGTAATTTAAAAAATTTAATCTAATAGGAGGAAATAGTAGTGAAAGATAAAATTAAAATTGGAATTATTATCTGTGACCGTTACCATACCTGTGCCGGAGGTAAATGCCTTAGAGCTCTCCGTAACCGGGAAGGAGCGTTTAGCATTTACGATAAGGATGATGAACTGGAATTGGTTGGATATACTACTTGTGATGGCTGCCCTGGGGGAAACATTGAATATGCTCCCGAGGAAATGATTAAGAACGGAGCACAGGTTATTCACCTGGCTACCGGGTTGGTTGTCGGATACCCTCCTTGTACCCGCATAACCTATTTTTGTGATTTCATCAAGGAAAGATATGGAGTAAAAGTAGTGATTGGGACGCATCCAATTCCTCAGAAATACTATGATATGCATAAGGTGTTAGGAACGTGGGATTCTTCAAAATGGGAAGAAATAATTAAACCGACATTGGCGGATGAAAAAATTCGTTTATCTTATAATTAACAGGCGAAAGGAGTTAAAGGAAAATGGAAAAGACGGGATATATTATTTTAATTATTGTCGCTATAGTCTGGATTATCGCCTGGATAGTCGGTATGTTTGAGAATATTTGGCTGGG
>DASRME010000395.1:0-3391 GCA_035648095.1 Atribacterota bacterium
GAACAGTTAGAAGTCTTAAATTGAATCTTTTCTTCATTTTAAATCATCTCCTTCGGTAGACCAGCCATCTTGACTAAATTAATAGTTTTAGATCTGTGACTTTGCGTCTCAACCTTTCGATTGATTTGCTATTATCGGGAGTTTAGTAAAAAATTTAAACTCCTTATGTACCATCCCCCAGGTAAATTATACAACAAATAGTACAAAAAATCAAATTTGGTTATTTTTTTAAGTTATTCAATTTTTCTTCAATTTCCCCAAGATGTTTTTTTGCACCAATATTCTTTAATATTTTTTGCGATTTAATCAAATTCTTTTTAGCTAAATCTATGTCTTTCTTTACAATAAACATATCACCTAATTCATAACAACTTTCGCCCTCATTTATCTTATCCCCAAACTTTGAATATATTTTTATGGCTCTTTTAAAAAATATTTCAGAATCTTTCCACTTTTTTAATTTTTTAAACAACTTGGCCTTTAACCGATATATATCTGCTAATCCTAATTTATCATCCAGTTCATCAAATATTTTTTCAGCGTGTAAAATATAATATTTTACTTCTGTAAATTCATCTTTTTTTAAATATTCCTCTCCTAAATGAACATAATTAATTCCTTTATTATAGATGTCTCCAATTTTATCTGCTATTTCAACACTTTCCTTTAAATAAGAAATAGCTTGTTTTGATTCTCCTAACGAAGAATAGGCAAATCCTATATTATTCATTATGTTTGAAATAACAATTATATTTTTAATCTTTTTGGCAATGGATAAGCTTTCTTTATATGCTTCGATTGCTTTTTTCCACCTACCTAACATATCATAGTATATTCCAATGTTATTTAAAGTCATTGCATAAACATCTAAAGCTTTTATCTCTTTACAAATGTTTAGGCTTTCTTTAAGAAAAGAATATCCGGTAGATGTATCACCCTTAAATAGATAGGTTAACCCTATGCCCTTTAAGATGCTTGCATTTCTCCGTAAATTACTTATTTCTTCGCTAATCAATAAACTACCTTTAAAATATTCAATTGCCCCATCCCACTGCCCCATATCTCCATATAAGCTTCCCAGACTCATTAATATCAATGATTCATTATCTTTATCTTTAATTTTTCTACAATACTTTAAAGCCTTATTTAAATTATTTTCTGCTTCTTTTCTTTTACCAACTGTTGACTGAGAAAAAGCCAATTTATTATAAATTTCTGGAAATATTACCAATGGTTCATTTTTAGGTTTTGAGGTTTCTAAAATATCGATACAATCTTGAAAATAATTCACAGCATTGGAAAAAGCGTATAAGAATTGGGCTCTATCTCCTGCTTTGTTTAAATAAAAAACAGCTTTTTCTTTGTCATCACTATTTTTAAAATGATAAGCCAATTCCTCGACTTTTGCATCAATTTTAGATATATACATTTTCTCTATGGCTGCCCCTATTTTAGTATGCAGGCTCCTTCTGGTTTTAAAAAGCAGGCTATTGTAAGCTATCTCCTGGATAAGTGAATGAGTAAAGGTAAAATGTTTTTGAAGTTCAGATGGTGTTTTTCCTTCTTCTATAAATTCATGTTTTTGTAATTCTTTCATCATTTCTAATAATATTTTAATTTCCAAATTGGTAATTTTTTGTAAAAGCTTTAGATCAATATCTCTTCCCAAAACTGATGCCTGATATAAAATCTCTTTTAATCCTACTGGAAGCAGATCGATTCTGGCTCTTGCAATACTCTGCACAGTATCCGGTATTTGAAAATTAGCAAACAGCTCGGGATAATTACCTAATCTATCTTTATCAGCCGATAATTTTCTTTCATCGATTCCCCTAACAATTTCTTCAATAAACAAGGGATTCCCATTAGCAGTTGAAATGATTCTATCTTTCATTAATTGATAGATGTTATTTTCTTTGGTCAATAATCTTGTTAGCTTATCAGAATCAGTATTTTTTAAGGGTATTAATTCTATTTTCTTAGCTCCCGCAATAGAATCTCTTTTTCTAAGAGATTCTCTAACACTATATATAATCAGAATGGGATATTCTTTTATTTCTTTAGAATATTGGATTAAAAATTCGGCCGATGCATCATCAATCCATTGAACATCTTCAATAATGATAAGAAGGGGCTTTTGAGAAGAAAAACTATACAGTAATTTTTTCACCACTTTAATAAATAAATTACTTTCTTCTTTTGATTGCTCCATAATTTCTTTCGAAGATTTAGTCTTTGAGGGTAAAAGTCTTGAAAAATATGAAGTAGCAAATAAAAGCGAAGAATCAATTTCATTTATTTTATTTTCTATTTTTTTATCAATTTCTTTAAAATCATCATCAAATTTTATTCCAAAGATTTTAATAAATATCTCACTCAAGGGGGCATAAGGTTTTGATTCTTCCCAAAACGAACAATTGCCGGATAAAATATTAAATTCTTTGGCTAAGGAATCTTCGGTAAGCTCTAAAATTAATCTTGATTTACCTATTCCTAAATCACCGCTTATCTCAATGACCTGTCCTTTTGATTGATACGATTTTTTTAAAGCTTCTTTTAAATTTTTTAATTCTTTTTCTCTCCCCATAAACGGTGAATGGCTGTCTTTCTTTTGCTCAAGAAAACCAATTTTTTTCTTTTCGTTTTTTAAGGTATAAACTGAAACCAGGTCTTTCTTGCCTTTTATCTTCAAGTTGCGAGGAGGAGAAGTTGTAAAATTATCTTTAATTCTTTGAAAAGTTTTCTCATCAATCAATATTTTCCCGGGAGTTGCATTTGCTTGTAGACGAGAAGCTAAATTTACCGTATCTCCGATAACGGTGAATTCTTTCCTTGTGCTTGAACC
The DNA here is from genome assembly GCA_035648095.1 of Atribacterota bacterium. Lineage (GTDB taxonomy): Bacteria > Atribacterota > Phoenicimicrobiia > Phoenicimicrobiales > Phoenicimicrobiaceae > Sediminicultor. The sequence goes on from DASRME010000395.1 coordinate 2,846, forward strand.
AATCTCTCCGGATATGCACAATCCGGTATTTATTCCTATTCTTGCCTTTAATTTTTTTGTTTTACTACCAATTTTTATCTTTCCATTTTCTTCTATTGATCTGGTTATCTCTATGCCTGCTCTTGATGCTCTTTCAGGGTCATCTTCATGGCTAAAAGGTGTTCCGAATACAGCCATTAATCCATCACCCAAAAATTTATTGATACTACCACCATATTTATCTATTATACCGACTATCGGTGCAAATATATTATTGATTATTTCCGTTGCTTTCTCCGGGTCCAGTTGATCAGCAAGCTTGGTAAACCCTCTTATATCTACAAACATTATGGTAGCTTCGCTTCGCTCACTTGGTAGGCTTCCCTTTCCTTCCAATATCCTGGAAGTCACTGCCTTGGGAACATAAGGTCTAAATAATTCTAATATATTGTTTTGCTTTTTCTCTTTCATTTTTTCTTTTTCCATATATTTTTTTTGAAATTCTTTCCCTTTATTTACTATCCCTGAAGAAATTAAGCTATTTCTTTATACTTCCCTCTCCCCTCT